>JAPUKX010000262.1 GCA_027295435.1 Planctomycetota bacterium
TTCAACACGTTTGATCTCGCGCAGGATCGAGTTGCGGTTCATCTGCATCCAGAACCAGATCTTCATCATCGAGATCGCGCTGAAGCAGAACATGACGCCCAGACCCCAAAGGATGTATTCACGCGTCTCTCGTGCCTTGAAAAGCTGAACGATGCCGAAGACGCTTCCCGCCATGAACACAAAGCCGCCGACGATCGCAAGGAACGAAAGCCACTTCTGTGTGCCGCGAAAGGTGTCAAAGACCATTTCCAGCATGGACTGATCGCCATCGAATTCGTCGGCGAGATCGGTATCGGTCGCTTCCAACGCTCGTTTAATTTTCGCGTCGATGTTATTCATGATTCTGTCCTTTCTAACAGCTCCTTGAGCTGTTGACGCGCGTGATACAAACGTGACTTCACCGTGCCTGCGGGTATATCAAGCGCGACGGCAATTTCCGCGATTCCCATACCATCGAGGTAGTGCATGACCAGGATCGTTTGCCGGTCGCCGGATAACTCGCCCATGGCATTGTGAAGTCGCTTCACGTCGTCGTTGGGTTCATGAGTTGATTCGAAATCTCGCTGTTGTTGGGCACGCACGGATCGAAGATCGCCGTTATTGGCGACCGCCTCGGCAAGGTTGCGATCGCGTTGTTGTTTGCGTGTCCAATCGGCGGATTTGTTGGTGGCGATGCGATACGCCCAGGTTCGGAACAATGCCGGATCGTCGAGACGATGCAGGCTGCGCACAATGGCGAGCAGGGTTTCCTGAAGCACATCCCACGCAGCATCACGCCGGCCGGTCAGACGTCTGGCGTGGCGCCACAACCTCGGCTGCCAGCGAGCGATGAGCTGCTCAAGGGCCTTCTGCTCCCCGCTTTGACAGCGCAGAACGAGCAACTCGTCACGGATAGACTCGAGGGACCGTGTCATCATCACACCCATCCTAGAGTCGCCCGGCGCCACCGGTCGGTTCAATGATTTACACCTGCAACACGCCGGTCTTGAATTCGCCTTCGATGGGAAATGTGCTTGCGATCCGAAGGGCGAAGATCAATTCCTCTCGCGTCATGTGCGGCTCAATGAGGCGGTCCACCCAGCCGCGTGCGGCGCCGTAGCGGATGTCTTGCTGCTCGTCATAAGAGGCGGTGATCGCTTGCAGGAGCTGCTTGCGTTCCCGTGTGTCAATCTTCTCGCCACGGCGCTCGCGGGCGGAAAGATCAATCTCCAAGAGCGTGTTCGCAGCCTGGGCGGCCCCCATGACGGCGAATTTGCTCCCCGGCCAGGCGAGGGTCAGCAGCGGATCAAATGCCCGGCCGCACATCGCGTAGTTGCCGGCACCGTAGCTTGAGCCCACAATCAGGGCGATCTTCGGCACAATCGAGTTGCTCATCGCGTTGACCATCTTCGCCCCGGCGCGAATGATCCCGGATTGTTCCGAGTCCCGGCCGACCATGAAACCCGACGTATCGTGGACGAAGATGATCGGAATCTTTTTCTGATTGCAGTCCATGATGAATCGCGCGGCCTTGTCGGCCGAGTCGTCATAGATGACGGCTGGCAAGTTCATTGATACGGAGGGCCCGGCCTTGCCGCTGGCTAGATGCCTTTGGGTGAGCTTGCGCTGGTTGGCGACGAGGCCGCAGGGCCGGCCCCCGATGCGGGTGTACGCACAGATCATCGACCGGCCGTACTCGGGCTTGTATTCGTGGTAGCTCTCGTCATCGACGATGCACTCAAGCAGCTCAACCATGTCGTACTGCTCGGTCGGCTGCGACTTGAACACGTTGTACACCTCGTCCGGCTTGCGGTGCGGCTCGACCGCTTCGAACGGCGGGTCGCCGACGGGGGCCACCGACATATCGGCATGGATGATGGAACGCAGCCGCTTGATACACGCCTCATCGTCCGCCTCGCGGAAGTCAATGGTGCCGGATACCTGGGCGTGCATGGCGGCGCCGCCGAGCGCATCACTGTCCGCGTCCTGACCGATGGCGGCCTTCACCAGCGCCGGCCCGGCGAGATACAGGCCGCTACCTTCGGTCATCAGCAGCGTATCGCAGAGCACCGGAAGATACCCACCCCCAGCCACACAATTGCCCATGATCGCGGCGATCTGGGTAATCCCCTTGGCCGACAGCACCGCGTTGTTTCGGAAGATGCGCCCAAAGTCGTCGGTGTCGGGGAACACGTCCTCCTGCAATGGCAGAAACACCCCGGAGGAGTCCACAAGATAGATCAACGGCAATCGAGCGCGCTCGGCGATCATCTGAGCCCGGATGAACTTCTTACAGGTCATGGGGAAAAATGCGCCGGCCTTGTTCGTGGCGTCGTTGGCGATGATCATGGACAGCTTGCCCCCGACTTCGCCGATGGTCGTCACCAGGCCCGCCGCCGGCGCCCCGCCGTAGGGCTGATACATCTTCCACGCTGCGAACAACCCGCACTCGAACCGGCCCGAACCGGAGTCGAGCAGGTGGTCGATTCGCTCGCGGGCGGTCAGCCGGCCAAGACGATGCTGGCGGTCGATTCCAGTCGGTCCACCACCCTGGCGGATCTGCTGGGCTTCGGCCAAGTACTGGTCAGTGGCCCCCCGGAGGGTCGTCGAAGATGGTGTGCGACGTTTGGCCATGGGCGATGGGTCAACTGCTGAGTGACCGAAAACAGTCAGGATATGCGATCCGATGCTCTTCGACGGGTTCCGGTGGTCCCATCGGCTGATCATTGTCCTAGTATTATCCAGACGCGGCGAGGAGGCGTGGGCCTCAGTGGCCTCCATGCCGCCGATGGTGCCGGCCGGGAGTCATCCGCCCGCACCTTGTTTTTCTGCGGCTTGTAAGAAGGGAAATGGCATGCTCGGCGCTTTGACCATTCACCGACTGCTGGAGAAGATGAAGGAAGTAGACGCGTCGGATTTGCATATCAAGATTGGTTCGCCGCCGGTGCTTCGTATCGCCTCGGCGCTGCACCGTATCGATGCGCCCGTGCTGAATGGGGACGACACGCGGCAACTGTTGACGCCGATCATTCCGCCCCACCTCAAACAGCAGTTCGAGCAAGCTGGCGGCGTTGACTTTTCGCACACGGAAAGCGCCGACGCCCGGTTCCGATGCAGCATCTTCCATGCGGGCGGAGGCGTGCATGCCGCCATTCGCCGCGTCAATCCCGTCATCCCCAGCTTTGACGAGCTGCACCTGCCGTCCATCTATCGCGAAGTCGCCGACACCACGCACGAAGGCCTGGTGGTCATCTGCGGCGTCACCGGCTGCGGCAAATCAACCACGCTGGCCGCAATGATCGACCACATCAATGAAACGCGGCACTGCAACATAATCACCATCGAGGACCCGGTGGAGTATCTGTTCCGGCCTAACCAGTCGTTTATCAGTCAGCGGGAGATCGGCATCGACGTTGCGGACTTCCCCCTGGCACTGCGATCGGCAGTGCGGCAAGATCCAGACGTCATCATGATCGGCGAGATGCGGGATCGGGAAACGATGATGGCCGGGCTGCAGTCGGCAGAGACCGGGCATACCGTCTTCGTGACGCTGCACACCGCCGACACCATGCAGAGCTTCGCCCGCATCCTGGAGTTCTTCCCCTCTAGCGAGCATAAGTTCATCCGTTCGAGTCTGGCCAACGGCCTGGGGGCGATCATGGCCCAGCGCCTCCTGCCGAGCGTACGTGACGATGTTGCCCGCGTCCCGGCAACGGAGGTGCTGCTCAACTCGCCGATCGTGCAGGAAAAAATCCGCGAGGCCCAAGATGAGGACATGCCGGCCATCATTCATAGCTCTGAAGGCGAAGGCATGCATGACTTCACATCGAGCCTGGCGCGGCTGGTGGATGAAGAGTGGGTTGATCTGCGGACCGCCGAGCGCTACGCCCCGAACCGTGAAGCGCTAATCAGCAAGGTCCGGGGCATCGAGGTCGCCGCCGACAAGCTTATCCAACGGGTCAAGCGCTGATTCCATTGAACACTTGCATCCGGGAGGCGGCAGTAGCTGGCGGCGGAGAAAAAAGGCCCGGCGGTCGGCAGACCGCCGGGCCATCGATTCGGAGTCCAGATCACGGGCTGCACCACCGTGCAACGCCGTCGGGGCACGGTTACACGTGTAGCCCTCTGGTACTGCCACACTCTTGATTCACTAGATCACCTCCTTGCTGCAAAAGGGTTTGCCCAGCCGACACGAGCGTGACCACTCGTCGCCGGGCTCTTTTCCCCTGGGCGTCCCCAGGGGCTCACCGCCCGGCCCCGCAAAGCCGCACGCGGCGTAGGAGGCCGGTCGTCGCGGTCCGCTGCCGCCGCCCAGCGAGGGGTTCTCCCTCGGTTTGCCGGCCGCTCGCCGCGATACCGACATTATCGCTTTCTGTCACGGCGGGGCAACAGAAAAATGCCAAAAGCCAGTAGCGATTTACAATGGGGCCTATCGGCCGGCGAGCCTACGTTGCGAGCCCGATCAATCGCTGGGCATACGGTTACCTGCGGTACTCGTCGGGGTATTCGGCCGGGACACCCTTGCTGGTCGTCTCGACCACCGGCACGTCGGGTCGCTGGTCATGGGCTGAGCCGTCGTCAAAGAGCGTTTCGCTGGCCTCAGCCGCCTCCTCCATGGCCTTCATCTGCTCCCACTCCTCTATGGTGATGAGTACCTCCCTGGCGACGGACCCCTTGTGATCGCCGAGGATTCCCGCCTGGGCCATCTGATCGACCAGCCGTGATGACCGGCTGTAGCCGACGGCCAGGCGACGCTGCAGCAGTGACACGGAGCCCCGACCGGTTTCGATCATGATACTGACCGCCTTATCGAATAGTGGATCGCGTTCGGCCGGCTTGATGCCTTCTCCGCCGTCCGCGCCCTCAGGCCGGATCGTCAGCAGGCTCCGATCGAACGTGGGGGAGGCGACGTTTCGCAGGAATCTGGTGACCTTGCGGATCTCCTGGTCGGTAACCATCGTGCCCTGGGCACGCTGAACCTGCGAGGTGTGCGGGGTGAGAAAGAGCATGTCCCCCTGATCCAGCAACAGCTCCGCCCCCTTTTGGTCAAGCACAATGCGGCTGTCCATCCCTGAGGCCACCTTGAAGCTGACGCGGCAGGGCATGTTGGACTTGATCAGCCCCGTGACCACGTTCGCCTGAGGCCGCTGCGTAGCGACGATGAGGTGGAGCCCCACCGCTCTGGCCTTCTGAGCGACGCGCACGATCGACTGTTCAACCCCCTTGTGCGTCATGATCAGGTCGGCCAGCTCGTCGATGATGAAGACGATGTAGGGTAGCTTCTTGGGGATCTTCGCTCGCTCGGCGTCGTTGGCCGGCTGGAAGCGCTCGTACAACGCCGCTTCGGAGAGCCGGTTGTACGAGGCGACGTTTCGCACCGACGCTTCGCGAAGCAGCTCGTAGCGCTCTTCCATCTTGTCCACCGCCCACTCCAGGATTGCCGCGGCCTTGGTCGTCTCCGTCACCACCGGGCACATCAGGTGAGGGATGTCCTGAAACTGGCTCATCTCGACCATCTTCGGATCGACGAGGATCAGCTTCAGCTCATCGGGCCGCTTGGTATACAGCCAGCTCATGATGATCGTGTTCATGCACACGCTCTTGCCCGAGCCGGTGGTGCCGGCGATCAGCATGTGCGGCATCCGAGTGAGATCGGCAACGAGCGGCTCGCCGGAGGTGTCCTTTCCCAGGAACATGGGCAGGATCATGCCCTCGGCATGCCGGCCGCTCATCAGCTCTTTGAGGCGCACGCGCTCCTTGTACGGGTTGGGCACCTCAATTCCCACGGTGGTCTTGCCCGCCATGTTGGGCACGATGCGGATATTGTGAGCCCGCAGGCTTCGCGCCAGATCGCTGGCCACGGCCTGGATTTTGGACACCTTGGTCCCGGGCGCCAGTTGCACCGAGTAGAGCGTGACCACCGGCCCCGACTCGATGCCCATGACCTCTCCGTCGATGTAATAGGTCCCAAGGGCGTCCTCCAATTGCTGCGCTTGTCTGCGAACAAACGCCTCCATCTTCGATGAATAGCTTGACTCCGGCTCTCCAAGGAGGTCCAACGACGGGAACTGGTATCCCTCGAAGTTTTCGGGCCGTGCAATGTCCTCGTCCCTGGCCACGGACTTGTGCGCCGCGGACATCCGCACCGGCAGCCTGGCAATCTTTTCTCGAAGTTCCTTCGGGCTCAGACGCCGGCGCCGTGTCTCTTCGGACGTCTGGTCATCCAGCGAATGCTCATCCGGGTCGAAGGCGTCGGTCGCCCCGAGACCAGCGGCGTCAGCGTCAATGCGCGACTGCTCCTTGCGCCTACGTCGACGACCGCCTGGGGCCACCACCGTTGCGTCCGGTCCCGCGCGAAGCGCACCAGACAACCAGAAGCTTGGGCGTGTTCGTCTGCGCACGAGCATGAGTGATGCCATGAGAAGCCTTGGCAGCGCTCGCACTTGCCGATCAACCGCCACGATCGAGCCGACGCCGAAGCCGGCCAACAACGCCAGCAATGTCCCCACATCGCTGAAGCGTTGGCCCAGCTCGCCCACAATCAGCACTGCGACTAGGCCGGAATGGGACCCGGCCAACGGTCCCGCCTGCGACGCCAGCAGACCGTGCAAACCCGACACGGCCAGACCCATCAATGCCAAGCCTGTCGCGCGCAGCAATAGATGTCCCACGGCCCGTCCCCTGGCGGCCGCGGCCAGGTAGCCGGCAACGCCGGCCAGAATGACCCACGATCCGATCCCAAGGACGTAGTAGCTCCAGTAGGCGATCAAGGCGCCGACAAATCCGCAAAGATTGCGCGTCGGCTCGTTATGGACCGCGACCGTGTGCGACGGCAAGTCCGCAGAATCGAAGCTCGCCAGGGCCACGACAAGGAACAGCCAGAACCCTGTCAAGAGCACCCAACCCGCTCGTCTCGCCAGCAGCCCAGGGGGCAGTTCAGGGCGGCGATTCGCGCGCACAATGACCGCTGTGCGTGCCATAGCTCCCTGCTATCGGCTCATTTGGAGCGATCAGGACAGGATTGCGGACCCTCGCCCCCGGGGCCGAACCTCACCGGGGTGAGACACACCGGCCTTCTTTCGTCCGTCGCTTACGGGTCGGATTGCGTTTGCTCAACACTGCGCCTAGGCTCTGCGATTTCGACTCGCTCCCAAGGACGGCATGAAGTTCAATCTCATTGACATGGTGTTGGAACAGTCGCTCGATCGGATCGTGACCGTCAAGCATGTCAGCCTCGCCGAGGAGTACTTGGCGGACCACTTTCCGACCTTCCCGGTGCTGCCGGGCGTGCTGATGGTTGAGGCGATGGTTCAGGCGGCGAGGCGAATGCTTGCGGACCGCGGCGACCGAAGGCTGGTTCTGGGCGAGGTGAGGGCGCTGAAGTTCGGCAGCTTCGTCCGGCCGGGCGAGGTCCTGGAGGTGGAGATCACGCTTGGGAAGCAGCTCGATGACGGCTCGTATCTGTGCCGCGGCACCGGGTGGGTGCGTCGCCACAAGGCGATCGGCCCAAGTACCGAGACAGCAGTCACCGGCCGGTTTATTATGCGGCCGGTTCGCAGCGAGCCCGACGCCGCGTCCCCGCCGGGCTGAGCACAACGCCAAGTGGTCGCGGCATACAGGAGTAATGTGGCGATGACCCGCGAGGAAATCTTCGAGAGTGTTCGCAAGGTGCTGGAAGAAGCGCTGGGCGTTGATGAGGACGAGGTCACCCCAGAGGCGTCGCTCACGGGGGATCTTGAAGCGGAGTCGATCGACTTCCTGGACATCGTCTTTCGACTGGAGAAGACATTTGCCACCCCCGAAAGGTCGTTCAAGATCGAGCAAGGGGAACTCTTCCCCGAGAACCTCATGGAGAACCCTGAGTGGATCTCCGACAGCAAGTTCACTGAGGCGGGCATGGCCATGCTTCGCCAGCGCATGCCCCACGTTGATTTTTCCGCCTTCGAGAGCGATCGCGATGTCAACAAGGTCGCCGAGCTGATCACCGTCCAATCGATCGTTGATTTCGTAGATCGCAAGCTGGCCGCATGAACGAAGCCGGACCTGACGAGTCCTCGAGGAAGGTCCGGGTCGAACACGGATTCATCCACCACCCGGGTCTTCGTTGAGGACTCCTCAGACCCGGCTTCCGGTCTCCAATGCGCTGGATGTGGATAGACAGCATCGTCGAGTTCGTAGCCGACAAACGGCTGAGCGCGATCAAGAATGTTTCGCTTGCGGAGGAGTATTTGCACGATCACTTTCCAGCGACCGACGCAATGGAGGCATTGCCCGTTCTTCCCGCGTCGTTGATTATCGAAGGGATGGCGCAGACCGCGGGGATTCTTGTGGGATCAGCCCGCCAGTTCCGGGAAAGAGTGATCCTGGCGAAGATCTCCCTGGCGAGACTCGACTGCGAGGTCTTCCCGGGGCAGACTGTTCGTTACGACGCCACGCTGGAGCGCATTGACTCCGCAGGAGCCGCGACGGCTGGCGTCGTGAGCCGACTCGGCCCGACTTCGCTCCAATGGGAACCAATCGGGCGCATCGACCTGATGTTTAGTCACCTCGATGAAGCAACGGCCGGCATGGAGCTTCCGCAGCACAACTTTGTCTTTGGCGAGAATCTGGATGTCATCTTGCGGACCGCGGGGCTGGAGAATCTCAAGCGTGGAAGCTAGTGCGATGCGGTTGAAGCCCGAAGGTGGAACCGCACAGTCCAATTCGAGGCAAAAATAGAAAACGGCCCCGTCGATGACGGGGCCGCCTCTATCTTCGAAACCGCCATTCCGCGGATAGGCGAGAAATGGCCCCGAGCGGGGAGGCAAACCGACCGGGGCCGATCCAGGGCTCGTGATTACCCGTTCACCAACAGCATGCAATTCAGTGGCGCACAGGCAACTGTGGACTGCGGATTTTCGCCCCAAAGGGTGTGTCTGCAATGACTGGTCCGACCGTAGGAATGGGCGAGGACTGCGCACGGCTTGTACAATCGCCCTATGGCAGCCGTACCCGCGACGCCCCCGCAACACCTGGCCATCTACGCTGGATCCTTCGACCCGATAACCTTCGGCCATCTCGATGTGCTGCAGCGGGCCCGCGGGCTGTTCGACAAGATCATCCTGGCCGTGGGGGACAACCCCGAGAAGCCGGCCTTGTTCACTGCCGAAGAGCGCGTGGGGATGGCCCGGACGGAGGTTGCGGGAATGATCTCGGCCGAGCCGGACGGGAGCCCGGTCCAGGTTGATCATTACACCGGACTGACGGTTGACTATGCCCGCAACGTCAACGCATCGGCGATCCTGCGAGGCATCCGAAACATCACTGATCTGGCCAACGAATGTCAGCTGGCGATCACCAACCGTCAAGTCGCCGGGATCGAAACCGTATTCATCGTGACCGGCGAGAGGTACGCATTCACCAGTTCCAGCCTCATCAAGCAGGTGGCGGCCCTGGGCGGCTCACTCGACGGGTTGAGCGGTATCATTCCGCCCCTGGTCATCGAGGCCCTCAAGAAAAAGCGCGACGATCCAGGCAATCCACTAGGCCGCCTTGCCCACGATCAGCTCATCGAATGAACAGCGCGGCTGCCGGCGCCCGCCGTCGGCCGGATAGGCATCCGGGGCGGTGAAAGAAGAACTTGTAATCCTGCATGAATATGCGGGATCGTTCTCGGTGCCGGCCTCACTCGAATAGGATGCGCACCGACGAGCATGCCCGTGGAGTACCGCATCATTTCGATTGGCACCCTCGCGGCTCACCCGCTGTGGGGTGAGCAAGGGCAGGTGCGCACCGGCTATGCCACGACCACATTGATCTCCACTGACGGCGTGCGCATCCTCGTTGATCCGTCGCTTCCCGCTCAAGCGCTGGTGGCGCGGCTCAGCGAACGAGCAGGTGTCGACGCTTGCCGAATCACACATGTGTTTCTGACCTCGGCGGACCCGCTTCATCGTCGTGGGCTGGCGGCATTCGACGATGCCGTCTGGCTTGCTTACGAATCAGAGCTCGACGCCGTCAAGGCAACGATCATCGAGCAGATCAGCCAGGCCCGGGACGGTGGTGACGATGAGTTGATCACGATGCTCAATCGCGAGCTGAGAATATTGGACAAATGTGAACCGGCCCCTGATTCGATTGTGAAGGGCGTGGATCTCTTTCCCCTGCCGGGGGTGACGCAGGGATGCTGCGGATTGCTGCTGCTGCTGCCTCGGGCGACCGCACTGATATGCGGCGACGCCGTGGCCACGGTCGAGCACCTTCAACAGCG
This sequence comes from Planctomycetota bacterium, assembly GCA_027295435.1. GTDB lineage: Bacteria > Planctomycetota > Phycisphaerae > Phycisphaerales > SM1A02 > JADFFQ01. The sequence goes on from JAPUKX010000262.1 coordinate 10,229, forward strand.
CAAGGTGCTACCGGGCTGTTTCAACGTCGACCAGGCCCGCGAATCATTTGCCGAGGCCGTCGAGATCGCCGACCTGTTGATCCCAGGGCGCGACAACCTCACCCTCAACCCGCTGCGCCTGACAATGTGAGGCAGCGGGCGAGCCGGCTCGCTGCTGCTGATCGGTCGCTCGCCTCCGGGCGCTGTGCGACCATCTAGAATGAATGAATGCCTGTACGTGTGCTGATTGCGAGCGTTGTTACGATTGTTGCATCGGGTGCTTCGCCGCAGGGACAGGAAGGCGGTGGTCAGCGGCCGGCGCTGCACTGGGCGATCAAGCTCGGGATGCGCGTGGAACAGGTCAACCGGGCGTTTCCACTTGTCGATCGGGTCGTGCTCGTTCCCGATGGTGCGACCTATGTAGATGAGCTGTCCAAGTGGTCGCCGCAAGGCCGCTGGCCGGTGCTCATTGAGGACGACCATTTGGCCCCAATGTTCATCCGTCGGTTCAAGCCGGCCCAGGTAGTTCGTCGCACCTCGGTAGGGCGCTTCGGCCCATCGCAGCAGGATCGGCAGAGACTGTTGGAAGCGGTGGTCGTGCGGAGCTGGGGCGGTGATCCGCATGAAGACACGCTCCGAGAAGTCTTTGAGCGAAGCAATCACACACCGCCCGGCTTGGTCATCACCTCGGTGACTGACCCGGCATGGACGGCTGCGATTGCCCTTGCGGCCGGTCGGGGCCAACCCATGGCCTGGTTGAACGAGCGGTTCGGCCGGCCCAACCAACTGCTCGATCCTGAATCGCTTGCCCGATTATTGGCGCGCATCGACGAGCTTCTCGCCGAAGCCGGCTACCCATACACCGATCTCGGCGACGCAATCGACGCCATCACGCTCTGCCGGGCAGTTGCCGGGCGGGCCGATATCGATCCCGATTCAGGGCGGAACGAGGTCCGCGCGATCACCGATCTCATCGGCCGCACTCGGACCGGCACACGCAATGCGTTCGCCGGATGGATCTTCGGCGATGAGATTCGCTGCGCGTACATCGCCATGTGTTCGGTGTTTCTGCCGCGCACGCAGATTTGGCTGTACAACACCTATCCCGGCACGGGCAACTGGCGGGTATACGGTGTCGGCGACGCTACAGCGGCTCTCGTGGACAAGGGCTACAAAGCATCTGCCTTCATCGGCGACCGGGCCACGAGCGATGCGTGGATGAACATGCTTCCCGGAGGGATCGCGACGGACGTACTGGTGATGAACACCAAGGGAAGCGCGGGCCTCTTCAGTTTGTCCCGCGGTCGGGGGTATAGCGGCGACGTGCCGGTACTCAACGAGCCTTTGGCGTTACACCTGACCCACAGCTGGTCGATGCGGTCGCCTGAGAGTCTGGCGACCATCGGCGGGCAATGGCTGGCCCACGGCGTCTACGCGTTCGTCGGGGCGGCAGATGAGCCCTTCCTGGGGGCGTTCATGCCGCCGGTGGAGCTTGCCAAGCGATGGGCAACTTATGTGCCGTTTCTCATCGGCGCCCGGCACTTCAGCGACTCCGGCCCGTGGAAGGTCAACACCTTTGGTGATCCGCTGATGCTCTGCCCGCCGCCGGGGCCTTCGCCAAGGCAGCGCGTTGAGCCGCCCGCCTCCGAAGGGCTTGATCTGTCCGAACACGTCACGAAACTGATGCGACAGGCCGCATCGGATCAGACCGGTGACACCATCGCCGAGGCGATTGCCACGCTGAACCTGCTGGGAAAGGACGACATCGCAATCGAGATGTGGCGGCTGGCCGGGCAACATGGATTGCTCGCTGCGGCTGCACGTCCTTCCGCGGGACCGCTCTTTCGCGCCGAACTGGCCGATGATTACATCGCGGCGTGGCAGGCAATGCCGTATCGCGATCAACTCAGCAGCGATATGCTCTGGCACCTGATGACGCCACGGCTGGGGCCGGCCATCGACAACGACACGCTCATTCTTCTGCAATCAGCGATCCGCAAACCGCGGAGCCATGTTGATCTCGAGCGGTTGGCGCCGCATCTGACAGCGGCATTCGGATTCGCCCATACCAAGCGGATCATCCTGCGGGAACTCGACGACACCACAAGTCCATCGAACCGCAAGATGCTCCAACGCCTGCTAAACAAGCCGTGATAGAGGAACCCTTCGCCCCAACCCGGACCTTCCTCGATTCGCTCGTCAGGTCCGGCTTCGTGGCCTACGAGCATGGGGCTGTCAACGATCGAAGCTCACGAACTCGAGCTATTGTGGCGGCAACCCCAGCGCCTTGGCGATGGTTGCGCCGATTTCAGCCGGGCTCTGAGCGATGCTCACGCCGCAGCCACGAAGCGCCTCCATCTTCGCCTCTGCGGTGTCGTCCTTGCCGCCAATGATCGCCCCGGCGTGTCCCATGCGCTTGCCCGGCGGCGCGGTCCGCCCGGCGATAAAGGCCGCGACCGGCTTGGACATGTGCTGCTTGATCCACGCCCCGGCCTCGGTCTCGTCGGATCCCCCGATCTCGCCGATCATCACCACGCCGTCCGTTTCACGGTCGCGCTCGAACATATCCAGTAACTCAATGAACCCAAGACCCTTGACCGGGTCGCCGCCGATCCCGACACACGTCGTCTGGCCGATACCGAGATCGCTGCACTGCCACACGGCCTCGTAGGTGAGGGTGCCGGATCGACTGATGACACCCACCGCCAGACCGCTGGCTGCATCGTGCTTGGCCAGGTGGATGTATCCGGGCATGATGCCGATCTTGCATCCGCCCTCAAATTTTGCGTCCGCGCCCTCGCCAGCCACGCGCCGCCCCGGACTGATGATCCCCGGGCAGTTCGGACCGATCATGCGAGCCTCGGGAAAGTCTCGAAGCGCTGACTTGGCGCGGATCATATCCTGGGTCGGGATGCCCTCGGTGATTGCACATATGACGCTGATGCCTGCGGCCGCCGCTTCGAGAATCGCGTCTGCGGCGAAAGGCGGGGGGACGAAAACCATCGTGGCGGTCGCTTGGGTCCCGGCCACCGCATCGGCGACGGTGTCGAAGATCGGAAGATCGTTCGTATCGTGCTCGCCGCCTCTGCCGGGCGTGACGCCTCCGGCCATCCGCGTGCCGTAATTCAGGCAGCCTTTTGTGTGAAGGGCACCGAAGCTCCCGGTAATACCCTGACAGAGAACTTTCGTATCGCCATCAACCAGGATAGCCATGCCCATAGAGTAACGAGGAAGTCGCACCCCCACAAAGGATCGAAGTCGGACCTGAGGTCCGGGTGGTCTCGCGGCCGCTGGCGGAGCGCAGCTGTACCCGGACCTTCCTCCCGTTGGTCGTCAGGTCCGGCTTCTTCGTGCGCGGGCGCCGATTGCCTACACTGCGACCATGACGGCTGTGACCAGGCGTGCCGGCAAGTCTCTCACGTACGCCGAGGCCGGCGTGGACATTCAAGCGGGCGAGCGGGTCGTCGATCTGATCGAGTCGATGATGCGCAAGACCCACGGCCCGCGGGTGATCGGTCGCCGTGGGGCGTTCGCGGCCATGTTCCGCCTCGACTACAACGACAAGCTGTTCAAGAAGAACTATCGAGACCCCGTGCTCGTGGCTTGCACCGACGGCGTCGGAACCAAGGTCAAGCTCGCATCGCAATTGCGCGTCTACCACACCGTTGGCATCGACTGCGTGGCGATGAACGTCAACGACCTGATCGTCCAGGGGGCTGAGCCGTTGTTCTTTCTGGACTATCTAGGGTTGCACAAGAACATCCCCGAGCAGACGGCCGAGCTGATTGCGGGCGTGGCCAGGGGCTGCGAGATGGCCGGCTGCGCGTTGATCGGCGGTGAATGCGCCGAAATGCCAGACATTTATGGCGAAGCGGATTTTGATCTGGCAGGATTTGCCGTGGGCGTGGTGGAGCTTCGACGGGCGGTCGATCCGATGCGGGTCGAGGCCGGCGACGTGGTGATCGGCCTGGCCAGCTCAGGGGTCCACTCCAACGGCTTCACACTCGTGCGAAGCATCATCACGCGCAACCGCCTGGTCCTCGACCTCGTCGATCCTCAGCTCGGTGAGTCAACGTTGGGAGAGGTGCTGCTCACGCCGACGCGAATCTATGCTCAACCGATTGTCAAGCTGCTGAGCCGCTACAAGGTCAAGCGAATCGTTTCGGCCATGGCCCACATCACCGGTGGTGGCATACCGGGCAATGTTGTCCGCGTGCTTCCTGACGATCTTGACGCCGTAATTGATACCAGCACCTGGCAGGTCCCGCCCATCTTTGATTTCCTTCAAGCGCACGGCAAGATCGATCGCGATGAGATGTTTCGCGTCTTCAACATGGGCGTTGGCTATGTGCTTATCGTCCGACCCGCCTTCGCCGATTCCGTTGTCCGCCAGCTCAATCGGCTCCGCGAGGCTGCCTTCATCATGGGCGAGATCGTCAAGGGCTCCGGACGGGTATGCCTTGGCTGAACACGGCCCGAATGCGGTCAGGCCCGGCTGCTTCTTGCAGCTGAGGATTCTCGATGACGCCGGCCATCGGTCTTCGGTTGGTATCTATGCCCAGGCGGGGTCGTGATGGCATGGTCGCGGATGAATGCTCGCACCTCATCCAAGGTGCGGAACAGCGCCTCGAAATCTTCCGACCAGACGGTGATGTTGAACTTGCGGAAGGCGCCGTCGCCCTGCGGCACACCTTCCACGAGCCACAGACATGGATTGCCGTTGGAGGCCCGCCGAAGCTGTAGGGCGTATTTCCTCGGTCCGACCGAATCAAATACCCACGTTTTGAGAACCTCGCCTTGCCGGTTGGGTTGCTGAGTACGGGGACGGTCTTGCGTGATGGTCATGGCCTGACTCCTGCGTAGGAAACCACCTTCGACGAGATGATCTCGCCGCCGGAGAGAATACCGAACAACGACCTATCATACAAGCCGCAGATGGCAGGATCGCAGCCTGTACCAGCAGCGCCTCTCGCCTGCACTGGCGGCCCAGCGGCCTGGCCGCTCCGGCCCAGATGATCACAAGTTCAAGTGCCAACAGACTTTGTGAGAGAAAAAACGAATTGATAATTCGATGAATTTCCCTTGCCATAGCCGATAAATCAGCAAGGCTTACTTTGGAAATTCGGAGGGGCCCAACGCAAGGAGGCACGGCCATGGCTACTGCCGAGCAACTGACCGCGATCAAGGGAGGCACGATCGCCTCATTGCCCCCCCAAGCCACAGTGCTCGAGGCGGCGCAGCTGATGAACGATCGGCACATCGGCTCGGTGCTGGTGACCGAAGGCAACCAACTGGTGGGGATCTTCACCGAACGCGACGTCATGCGACGGGTCGTCGCCGATCAGCGCGACCCGGCCACCACTACGGTCGCGGATGTGATGACCAGCCCCGTCGCCTGCGCCGCCCCGCACACCACCCTCGACGAGATTCGCACCGTCATGCGCGACAAGAGAATCCGCCACGTGCCGGTGGTGAATGGTGGTGGGGTGCTGGGAATGATCTCCTTGGGCGATCTCAACAAGGCCGAGCACGATGGGCAAGTTGAGACGATCCGCTACCTCGAACAGTACATGTCGGTGGCATAGCCTCTGCGGCCCCCGGCAATGATCCGTTCGCTCGACCCTCACTCCTCGGGATCGGGCTTGCGTCGGGCTTCTTTCTTCGCGGATCGTTGGCGCTTCTGCTCCAGGCGCTTGGCAACCACGGCCGGCGACGGCCGGGATGGCTTGCGCTTCTTCAGCTCGATGGCCGCTTCGGACACCAGCGCTCGCAGGCGCTCCACGCATGCCCGCTTGTTGGCCAGCTGAGACCGGTAGGTAGCGGCACGAATGACCAGCTCGTCGTTGCGGGTCAGCCGCTGCCCGGCCAGGCGACGCAGCCGGGCCTTCGCCTGCTGCCCAAGACCGACGATCGCCTCCACGGACAATCGCAGCTGCGCTCGGGAACTGAGCTTGTTGACCGCCTGACCGCCGGGGCCGCTGGCCCGCGAATACGAGAATTGCAGATCCGCAGGATCAATCCACGCCCGGGGGGCCAGCTGGAGGGCACGGTCTGGTTTGGGGGGCGATGACATCCGGGTTAGCCTTTTCGCCGATAGTGCACGATACGCGGTCTACCACGCTGGACGAGGACTCACTGCATGACCGGGCTATGGATTGTCACCGCTACGGCCGTAATGCTGATGAGTTCCGAGGAATTGGCCGTTGAGCCGCTCGTGGCTGACCCTCCACTCTCGCGGCAAGAGTCGAGCCTCGAGATCACCCTCCTCCCCGGCGCCTGGATACCCCGTCTGGACGGAGAATCCTCATTCGGCCCAGCCGGGGCGGGCGGAGACATTCACCTTTCTCGCCAGCTTGGCCTCAATTCCTCTGAGCCGACGGTCAATGTGGAGCTGACCATACGCAAGCGGGAAGTATGGGAGCTTCACTTCAGTGGCTTTGACTTCTCGACCGAGTCGGCGAACCGCTTCGTCGGCAGCGCAACCTTCGGAGGCCTCGCGCTTGCCCACGGTGATCCGTTCCGCGCCTCGTTCGACATGACTTCCTTCTCCGCGGGAATGAGCATCGGCGTATTTCGGCCCTTTGCTGACGAACGACAGGGCCCGGCCAACCTTGACAATCGCACCTGGGAGGGTCGATACATCGCCGACCTTCGAATCTCCCCCGAATTCGGGATGCGGTACCTCGATATCTCGCACACGGTCATTTTGCCCGACGGTCGTAGCGAGACGGCCGGCGGAGAATGGGTTGCGGTCTACGGCGGGCTGCAGTTTCTCCTGGACTATCGCCCCGAGCACAGATTGCCTTTCCTGCACATGCTGCGGATGCAGGCCAGCCTTGCGGTCGGCCCGGCGCTGGGTGGCGACGGCGGAATCATGTGGCAGGTGGGTGCTGGTCTGACGGTGCAGATCACCGAAACCCTTGGCGTCATGATCGGCTATCGGCTCCTTGAGCTGGACGTGGAAAATGACGACTACACCCTTCAAGGCGGCCTGCAGGGGCTCTTTCTGACCGGGTCCGTTCGCTTTTAGAAGACCGACCAAGCACCTGGGACGTTGGTCAGCCGTAGTACCACTTGGGCTCTCACGCCTGGGCCCATACGATTCTTCAGCCATGGCCAAGCTCGCTCGCCGGCACCACAGCAATCTCCGCAGGTATCGTCGTGCGCGAATCAGACATTTTCTGTTCACAGTTGGTCCGAATCGGATCACCGGAGGCCGAATCACACGCCGGCATATCGCCCAGGGTGTCGCCATCCGAGAAACTGAAATGGCGAGCCCGCTGTGGCCTTTAGCCTTTGACGGCTTACGGATCGGTCATGTCAGCGACTTCCATCTGGGCGAGCTGCTTCCAATCGACAAGGCCCTGGAAGTCGTCAGATGCCTGGGCGATCAACAGCCGGACCTCGTCGCTTGCACGGGCGATCTGGTAGACCTGGAGAACACCCAGGCCAGACCGCTTTTGGAAGCACTCGGCAGACTTGATCCGCCGATGGGAACATTCCTGGTGTTGGGCAATCATGACGAACTGCACGATGGCAAGGAATTGGCACAGATGGCGACCGATTCGGGGCTGACCGTGTTGCGCAATGAGGCCATCGAGATCAACCGTCAGGGAAGCCACCTCATTGTCGTCGGAATTGACTGGGCGCGATCGGCGGTGAGGTGTGCCCAACACGTCGATCTCGCCTGCGGCGAACAGACTCACCTGTTGCTGGCACACAATCCCAAGGCATTTCTTCGCGCCACCGACCTGGGCATCCCTCTGACGCTCGCCGGGCACACTCATGGCGGGCAGATCGCAATGTGGAAACGCCCCAATGCAAATCTGGCGCTGACCCACCGGCGGGGCGCCGGATCGTTCCAGAGCAATGGGAGCATGCTCTATGTCACCACCGGAGTGGGGGCCTGGTTTCCGCTGCGAGTCAACTGCCCGGCGGAGATCGCCATGCTCACGATCCGCCACGAGGCGGCGTAGAAGGCTTGAGGCTCGAGCCTTGAGGGATCAGCGCCAACCGCTCAGCTACGCGCACGCCTTGCTTCTCATTCCTCGCTGCGTCACTGTTGTCAGCGATCCGTGGATCAACGCGACGCCGCGAGAGTATCGATGAGCCTCAAGCCTCCGGCTTCAAGCCCCAAGCCTCTTCTGCTCGACGGCGCAACCGGCACCGAGCTGGGCCGGCGAGGTGTGGACATCTCGCTGCCGCTGTGGTCTGCCCGGGCCCTGCTGGAGGCGCCGGAGGTGCTCCACGCGATCCAACACGACTTCCTCGCCGCGGGTGCTGATGCCATCACCGCCAACACCTTTCGCACCCACCGAAGGTCACTTGCCAAGGCCGGGATGGGCCACCGTGCCCCCGAGCTTACCCGGCTGGCGGTCGAGATCGCCAAAGCAGGGCGGGATGAGCGTAAGCCTGATGCGATCGTGTTGGGGTCGGTCGCCCCGTTGGAGGATTGTTACCAGCCGGCGCTGGCCCCGGACGAGCCGACCTGCCGGGCCGAGCACGCCGAGATGATCGGCAACCTCCTCGATGCCGGCGTTGATCTTGTCCTGATCGAGACGATGAACAACTTACCGGAAGCCCGCGCCGCGGCTTGCGAAGCGCAGCGGCTCGCCCCGAGCAAATGGATCATCAGTTTCTGCACCAAGAGCCACGGGCCGGCCGGGGTTCTTCTCAGCGGCGAGTCGATCTCCGACTTGCTCGGCGAGCTGCACGATGCCTACGCCGTCGGCGTGAACTGTGTCGCTGCCCCGTCGGTCGAAGCCCAGGTCCGGTTCCTTCGCGACGCGCTGCCGGATCACGTGCGGATCATTGCGTATGCGAACGTCGGGTACGCTGACGGAGCGGGCAACTGGGTGATCACTGACGCCGTGGATCCGACTCGGTATGCTCAGTATGCGCAGCGCTGGATCGATGCCGGGGCCACGATCGTCGGTGGCTGTTGTGGCACGACGCCGCGGACGATTCAAGCCATTGCCGACCGATTGATTCGCGCGTGTTGAATCCATTGCGGATCAGAGCGCCGCATGAAGTGCGGGGGCGACCCGCGGATATGCATCCGCGGCTATGAAGGATCGGGGCGGGCTTGCGATTTTGAGTTCTGCGGGATGCTGAGTTGCCCAACTGATGGCAGCCGATCGATCTGTTTAGCCATCTTTCGAGCCGCTTCGCCCCGGTGGGAGCGGGCGTTCTTTTGCTCGGGAGTGAGTTGGGCGCTGGTGCAGCCGGCGTCGGGCAGGTACATCAGCGGATCGTAGCCGAACCCGTTGCTTCCACGCGGGGCATCGGCGATCACACCTTCAAAGGTGCCGCGAGTCTCCGCGATCACCGTGCCATTCCTTTCAGCAAGGCACATTGCACAGACGAAGCGGGCGGCGCGACGCCCAGTCGGTACTCCTTTGAGCTGCGCAAACAACTTGGCGTTGTTGGCGGCATCGCGATCGGCGCGGGTCCCGCTGGCGCTGGCATACCGTGCTGAACGCACGCCGGGCTCGCCGCCCAGAACATCAACCTCCAGGCCCGAATCGTCGGCTAGGCACAACCGCCCGGTGGCCTTGGCATAGTGGACCGCCTTGATCCGCGCGTTTTTGGCAAATGTGTTGCCGTCCTCGACGGCTTCCGGCGGCTGGTCCCTTAGCGCATCCAGACCGATCACCTCGATGCCGTGGGGCCGCATGATCGCCCGCACCTCCGTGATCTTGTGCGGGTTGGATGAGGCAAGAAGGAGCCGCATCTCTGACCGCTAGTCCTCGTCTTGGGCCGCCTCGATTGGCGTTTCCTTCAGATCGACGGTCCGGCGAATGGTACCGCCCTTTTGGCTGACGTATGCGAGCTCGACGGAGCCGGTGCCTTCGATGATGAAGCGGAAGAGGCGCCGGCCGCGGCTGGGGATGCCCCGGTCGATCCAGATGCGGTGCGGGTCTCGTTCGGTCGCCGTCAGCTTCGTGGTCGGCAGCAGGTTCCGTACGGTGCCGGATGCTGCGACGCGCGCTTCCGGACCCGCGGTGCAGGCCAGGACGTCACGGGCCCCGATCTTCTTCTGCCGGGCCAGGGCGAGAATGCTCGGGATAATCTTCTCGTTCTTGACCTCGACCGTGAGTTCCCACAGGTGCTCGGCGGTTTGCTTGACTTGGACGATGCCCCATCGGACCTGGGGCATCTGGTCGGCGTGGAACATGGTGAACGCGAAGTTGCGGTGGCATCCTTCTTCGAGCATCCAGGGCGGGGTGACCCGGCTGGAGAATTTCTTCGTGCCGCCGATGAGAATCTTGCCGTAGGTGGGGTGGTCGAACTCGTGGTAGGGGACGTACACATCCTCGAACTGCAACAGGTCGCGGAACTGTCGGCGTTCCTCCTGTGAGGGTCCGTCGTCCTTGGCGTACATGCGCTTGTCGGTCCACAGCTCGTTGGTAAAACCGATGATGCCCAGGCCTTCGTAGGCCCAGCCCTTTTCGCCGCCGTGGACTGTGTAGAGGTCCTTGTGGGTGACCATTGGCCGGTAGAACGGCAGCATCTCGGCCCCGGTCTCCTGCAGTTGCTCAAACACACGGACATCCTCACGGGGGTAGGGGAGGTAGGAGGCCGCCGGCCCACGCAGGATCATGCCCCCGGCGTTGTGATAACTTTGATACGCCGCGACGTTGGGATGCGCCAGCATGAATTGGCCGACCGCGCGGGTTTCGGGCAGGCTGAACGGATAATCACCGGCCCCGAACTGGATGTAGTTGGGTTGCCAGTCGCTGGGCCAGTTGCGGTTGGGATCGTATCCGCCGGGGCCGTCTTCATTGATCTGCCCGTCACCGTCGTTGTCGATGCCTTCCTGGCCGAGGGAGGTCCAGCCCCCGGGCGGCTCGTCGGGCTTGACGCGAGTGAAGAACCGCTCGTCGTCCGGATCGCGCTTCCACCGCCCCAGCGGGTCCTCCCTCCACATGCCGGTGATGTGACCGTCGCCGTCGAGGTCATCCGGCGGGTCTTCGTCGTACAGGCCGTCGTGGTCGTTGTCGGTCGGTTTGACTCCGCCTCGGAGGTAATGCGGCGTCGCGGGCTCGTGGAACCAGACTTCCCGCCCGTCTGGGTTCTCCATGGGCAGGAAATAGAACGCCCGCTCATCGACGAGCTTGGTCAGCTTCTCGATCTTGCCGTAGCTCTTGGTGAGATACCAGATCGAGTAGAGCACGGTCTCGGCGGCTTGAATCTCGTTGCCGTGGATGTTGCCGTCGATGAACATGGCCGGCTTGTCGGTGTCCGGGCCGGTGGCGGGGTTGTTCAGCGTCACCAACCACATGTCCCGCCCCGCGACACTCTTGCCGATGGACTCGATCGCTAGCAGCTCCGGATATGCCGCGACGAGGTCGTGCAGGGCCTGGGTCATCTCCTGGTAGTCGTACCAGTGGTCGAAGCGCAGATCGACCTTGCTCGGATAGGGGAACTGGCCCTGGCAGGGCGCGGCAACGAACGCAGAAAGCACCAGGAATCCGGCCGACATCGCGATCATTGGGCGGTTCACGAGTCACCTCCGTTTCCGGCATTCGTCTGATTGTCCGTGAGGTTGATGACGGTATCGAACTGGCCGAACTTCTCGCTGTAGACGGTGATGGCCAGCGGAGAATCATCCGGAGCCTGGATGATCCAGCGGAAGGACTCCCGACCGCCGGAACCCGGGATCGACCAGATCTTGTTGATGCGCCGCCCAGTGATGACTTGTTCGTTGGGCACGCTGAGACGGACGACGTACGGCCGGGCGCGGCGGTTGCGCACTGCCATGGTGGTACCTGTCGGCAAATAGCCCTCGTTGACCAGCGCGACCTTCACCTCGTACAGCCCCGAGGCAAGGCGGGTGATCTGAGCGTCGCCAAGTGAAACGTTCGGGAATCGTCCGGCCAGATCAAGGACGAACTCGACCTGTTTGTCAGCGATGATTGGGATTTCCGCAGCTGGCGGATTGGTCTTGAAGTAGGGGGCCCAGCCGCCGATCTCGACCTCGCCCAGGTCAGGGTGCTCGAACTTCTGCCAGTCGATGAAGCCGGCGCCGTCGCGGTGCTCGTCGCTGTACTTCAGCCAGGCGGCTTCTTCTTTGTTTTTTGCCTTGCCGTCCGCCTTCTTGCCTTTGGCGCGGCGGACCTTGATGCCCATCCGCTTGGCGAAACGCTCGACTTGAGCGGGGCTCATTTGGTCCATCATCTCATCGGAGATTTCGAAGCCGCGGGTCTCGGCCGCCGACCGCAACTCGTCGAGCGTTTCCTTGCTGATATCGCCGATGCCCGAGGGCGTCCCGTCGGCTTCGTCGTCGGGTTCATCGTTCCCGCCCTCGTGTGGGGCTTGGGCCTCAGCGCCGTCCTGGGCAGCGCTGTCGGGCTGAGTTTCGGCGCCGCCATCGGGCTTGGCTTTATCCTTGTCCTCTTTCTTCTCTTCCTTCGGCGGCTCGGGCCGGGTCCACAGCGGCGTCGCAAACGATGGCACGCCGAACTGAGCATAGGCCCAGGCGAAAAAGGCGCCGTCATCGGGCGCTGTGGGGACCTTCTTCAGACCGGTGATCTCCTTGTAGCGCTCACCGATGTGCTTGTAGAGGCCGACGTCCTTGGGATCGAGGTTCTTCGGGGCCCCGGCCTTGTCGGTGCCCTTGCCATCCGGTGCCTTGGAGAGGTTGTCGTGGGGGCCGTAGGTGAGCACTACGGCGATGTTCTGATGGGCCAGGACGTAGTGCAGCAGCGCCAACGACTCCGGCTCGGAGACCTGATGCGGCCCGGCCCCATCGGCATGCTCCCGGTAGCCGTGCATGAAGTTCATGTTCAGATCGACGCCGCCGAGCCCGTCCTCGTTGAATTCGCCGTCGCCGTCGTCGTCGATGCCTTCATCGTAAAGCTTGTACAGCGGGCGTTGGCCCTCGTCACGGTCGGGCTTGAGATCGAGGCGGGGTTCGTCGGGATCGGGCATCATGTCCGCCTCGTCCGGATCGTAAACGCGCATCATCGTGATGAGGCCGTCGCCGTTGAGGTCGTTGGGCGGGTCTTCGTCGAGCTGCCCGTCGCGATCGCGGTCGTCCGGGCGGACATTGCGCCGCCGGTCGGTCTTGACATCAGCGAAGAAGCGTTCGGCGGCGTCAGGGTTGACACGGGGAACAATGTAGAGCGTGTGATCGGTCAGGAACCGCACGGCCGACTCATCAGCCTCTGCTACCATGGCCAGAAGGCGCTCGGCAACGCTGAGGGCGACCTCGCTGCCGATCAGATGATCTCCGTCGATGTTGGCCACGATGAGCATGGCTGATCGGTGCTGTGGCTCGACGGGGTCCGACATGGCCAGTTCCATCGCCCATAAGGCGCGACCCTCGCGACTGGTGCCGATCGACTCGGCCGAGCAGGTCCGCGGGTGGTCAGCGGCCAAGCGGTTGATCCAGGCCGAAAGCTCGGCATGTGTGTGGTACCTCGCCTCGGCGGCGCGGGCGCCGCTGACCGCGGCCAGCAGAAGCGCCAAACAACTCAGGCCGATACTCAGCGGTGTCACCGCGGCGAAGGATCGGTGCAGCACGATGCTTGTCCCCTCCTGAAAGTGGAACGCCATCTGCTCAGATAGTAGGCAGGCGGGGCGTTCGCGGCGGCAGCGTCGATGCGGATGGCGGACTGGCTCAAGAGGCCGTGACGCGCCGCCGAGTCCAATAATGCACAGCAATGTTCATCTGCGGCGCCATCCCCTGCTTGGCGACTGTTGGCGGACGCTCTACCTGCGCGCCCACGGCGCGGGCACCTCGCCGTGAGTGGCGATGATTCGCGAGTGGATGCCGCCCCGGCCACGCCATTTGCTGGCCACCTGCAGCCACTTTGGTGACAACAACGCGGTCAGATCGTCGCGGATCGTGTTCGTCACCGCCTCGTAGAAGATGCCCTCGGAGCGGAAGGACTGGTAGTAGAGCTTGAGGCTCTTGAGCTCGACACACACCGTATTGGGACAGTACCGCAGGATAATCCTCCCGAAGTCGGGCTGGCCGGTCTTGGGGCATAACGAGGTGAACTCCTCAGCCGTGTGCTCGATGACAAACGGCGTCCGTGTCGGTGTCGCAAAGGTCTCAAGCAACGATGCGTTGGGCATGTGGAGATGATAAACGCATCGAGGCATCGAGGCATCGAGGCAAGAAGGCCATAGCCTCGCCCGCAACGGCGAGGGCCAGCACGTGGACCTGGTTGCGCGTTTGTTTACAACTGATACTGCGAGAGTAGCCGGATGATCTTTGGCTGATCGGCATTGGCCCGAAGCGACCTCTGAAACGCCCGTTTGGCTTCGCGCGCTGCCTTCACGTCGTGCTTGTTGCTCAGCAGCCAGGCATTGAGCGCATTGACTCCGACGCCGTTCAGCGACGGCCAATGGTCGGGCTCGAGCTGGACCGCCGTGCGGTACGCGTTGATCGACTTGTCGTACTGGCCGAGACGGAAGTAGCTCCAACCGAGTCGCTCAAGTGCATTGGCGGACGGCTGAAGCTTGACAAGAAACTCGGCTGTATTCTTCGCCTCGACGTAGAGAT
>JAPUKX010000263.1 GCA_027295435.1 Planctomycetota bacterium
CGACCTCGCCTCGCTCACCCCGATCGAAGATCTCGTCGTCCATGATCGGCCAACGCTCATCATGCACGGCGCTGCCGATCGGATCGTCGGGCCCGAGGCTTCGCTGGCGTATCGCCGGGCTGTCGAGCTTGCCCGCCACAAGGTTGAGCACCTGCTGGTCGCGCAGGCTGATCACCTGTTCTCTGGCGCCGCGGCTCGATCGGCTTGTCTGGATCAGCTCACGCGCTTCTTCGCGCCGATGAGCGAGTCGCCGGGCGATGCCAAGCGGCCATGACCGCGCTGCCGGATTATGCCGAGGCCCTGGGCCAGGCGCTGCGGGGAATCGAACCGCTGGGGCGAACGACGCAAGTCGAGCTGTCCGCGGCCGGCGGACGTGTGCTCGGCGAGCCGATCATCGCCGATCGCGATTTGCCGCCGTTCGATCGCGCGCAAATGGACGGCTATGCGTTGCGGGCCCAGGAGGTCGGGCGGGTCGAGGCTTTTGCGGTGCAAGCGACCATCCACGCGGGGCAGCCGGCTGATGTATCTGTGCCCTGTGGGCATTGTGTGGCCATCGCCACCGGCGCACCGCTGCCCGACGATGTGGATACGGTCATCCCCCATGAGCAAAGCGATCGCGGCGATCCCGTTCGATTCGCCATCGACTCGATCCAACGGGGCCAGGCCGTTCACGCGCGCGGGGCGGATGCCAGGCGGGGCGACACGCTGGTCGCCTCCGGCACCGTGCTGCGAGCCCAGCACCTGGGAATCGCAGCCGCCATCGGCCAAACGCATTTGATGGTGAAGTGCTCTCCTGCGACGACGGTGCTGACCTCCGGCGATGAGGTGAGGCCGGCTGGAGAGCCGCTCGCAAACCATCATATCCGCAACACCAATACTCCCATGGTCTGCGAGCTGCTTCGCCGCATCGGGGCCGAACCAATCAAACACCAACACGTCGCCGACAACGCCGAAGCGACGGCCAAGGCTGTTACGGCAGCCCTGGAGCAATCTGATCTGGTCATCACCGTCGGCGGGATCAGTGCCGGGGAACGCGACTACTTCCCCCAAGAGTTCCGGGCGCACGAGGTCGTCATCTCCTTGCATAGCGCCGCTATTCAGCCGGGGCGACCGATCCTGGTGGGTCGTCATAGGCAGGGCGTAGTAGTCGTCGGCCTGCCTGGTAATCCCGTCTCGGTCCTGGCGTGCATGTGTTTGTTCTGCTGGCCGATCGTGCGGGTGATGCTGGGGTTGGACGCGACACTGCCCTGGCATGACGTGGAGCTTGCCGAGGAGGTGAAGCCCAACCCGCGTCGCCGAGCGTTTCGGCCGGCCGTCCTCGTTGGTGATACCCGGGCCAAAGTGCCCGATTGGGCCGGCTCGGGCGACTTAGCCCACACCGCCGCCACTGACGGGCTGCTCGAACTGCCGGTGCAGGCTGAGCCGGTTCAGGCCGGTACTCGACTTCGCTTCCTGCCTTGGCCGTGAAATGAAGCAAACGCATTTCCAGAAACCCCAATAGCCGCGGGCGGCAGCCCGCGGATCGTACGGAACCGCAGCGCGACCAGGCGTGCCCACCTCGCCCTTCCGGGCGAGGCTATTGGCCGCCCACGAACAACAAAGCGCATAATGGTGTTGCGATGCGCTGTGAAATACTGTTGTTTGCGCAACTGGCCGACGTGATCGGGACCGACCGTTTGGCGATCTCCCTGCCGGAGGGAGCCACCGTCGCCGATGCGCTAGCGAGAGTAGCAAATGATCACGAAGCGATCGCGTCTGTGCGCAGCACTCTTGCCCTGGCGGTCAACGAGCACTATTGCTCGCCGAGCAGGGCCCTTTCCGATGGTGACACCATCGCGCTGATTCCACCCGTCAGCGGCGGGTAACTCTTTGAGCGTTTGGGCGTTTCGGCGTGGGGGCGTCTCCGCTCACCGTCGGCCGAACTGTTTGTCCAGGTCCGCGATGGTCAGTCGCAGGGTGGTGGGTCGTCCATGGGGGCAGGAGCTTGCCCGCTCGACGGTCTCGCGACACCGCAGCAAATCAGCCAGCTCCTCCTGAGAAAGCCGATCGCCCGCTTTGATCGCGGCTTTGCAGGCCATCATGTCCAAGGTCTCGTGCAACGCCGCTTCCGCATCCTGGTTCACGCCCTCGTTGGCTGCCTGGTCCAGCAGGTCGATGATGAATTCGGCGGGCTCAACCCGCCGCTCAAAGAGGAATGACGAGAAGCCGTGCACGGCGATCGCCGAAGGTCCGATTGCTTCCGCTTCAATGCCGATCCGCTCCAGCAGCGGCCGCAGTTGCTGTAGCAGCTCTATCTGCGCCGGATCGACCTCGATCGTCGTCGGCATGAGCAGCCGCTGCGATTCGAGATTGCCCTTGCCAACGGCTTGCTTGAGCCTTTCGAACATCACCCGCTCATGGAGAGCGTGCTGATCGATAATGAGCAGGCCCTGCTCATCCTGAGTGACGATGTAGCTTGAATGCACCTGCAACACATCCGTGACCGGCCGGATCATCGGCAGAACCTCGACCTCCCTGATAGCAGCGGCGCTATCGGATGCAGCGTCACCTTCGTTGCCGCCAAGCAGGTGGGGCGCATCCGCCGCCAGCGCCTGCTTGACCTCGCTATAGACAAAACCCTTCTGGGTGGGATCGAGTCGGCGAAAATACTCGACGAACTCAGCGGTAGATGCTCCGCGGGCGAAGGCCGATTGGCCGGCCGCCCCGCTGCCGAACGCCGGCATCGGAACCGTTGAGGCCGAAGATACACCGATTGGTTGCAGATCAAACGCCGGCGTCAAATCCGCTTTCCGCAGACACTCGCGGACCGCCGAAAGAACCGCACCATGGACGATGCCCTGGTTGCGAAACCGGACTTGGGCCTTGGCCGGATGCACGTTGACATCCACCTGACCCGGATCCATCTCCAGAAACAGCACAATCGTCGGATAACGGGTCGGATCGATCAGTCCGCGGTAGGCCTCCTTGATCGCATGATTGATCGACCGATCAGAGATCGCCCGGCCGTTGAGAAACACCTGTTGATGGCGAGCGGTCCCGCGAGCGATGTCCGGTTTACCCACCACACCCCGGATAGAAATGCCCCGGTCATCGGCGTGAACTTCCAGCAGGTGCTCTTGCAGGTGGGGCCCAAGGATGTCGAACACGCGCTGATTGGCGGTGTGACAAGCCGTCACCTCGATCGTTTGGTTCCCGTTGACGTGCAGGGTAAAACTGATTCGCGGATGGCCCAGCGCAAGCGACTGGACGGTCTGAGTGATCCGGGCGGCTTCGGTGGGCTCCGTTCGAAGGAATCTGCGACGGGCGGGCGTGTTGAAGAACAGATTGCGGACCACCACGCAGGTTCCGGGCGGTCCGGGTGCTGGACGCGGTGAGCCGATGTGATCGCCCTGGGCTTCGATACGTCCAGCCTCCTGGGCATCCCTCGGCCGGGAAACGAGCGACATCCGGCTCACCGAGGCAATCGAGGCGAGTGCTTCGCCGCGGAATCCCAGGGTCGCGATGGATTTGAGATCGTCGGTGGTGTCGATCTTGCTGGTGGCGTGCGGGGCAATGGCCAGAGCCAGCTCATCCAACGGAATCCCCGCACCGTTGTCGGTGACTTGGATCAGATCGCGCCCGCCGTTGTCAACCGCAACGTCGATGAAAGTGGCGGCGGCGTCGATCGCGTTTTCGATCAGCTCCTTGACCACGCTGGCCGGCCGCTCGACCACCTCACCGGCGGCAATCTGATTCACGACTAGCGGGAGCAGACGGTGAATGGGCATGGGGAAGGGATCAGGAGTCAGGGGTCAGGGGTTAGAGGGGTTAGGGGTTAGGGATTCGTGGCGGGTGAACACACCTACGGCTAAGAGTGCTTTGAATCGTCACGCTTGCGAAGAGATCTGATGAGCCCGTTGAGAATCCGGCCGATCTCTTCACTGTCGGTAACGATCTTCGACCAGTCACCAGGGTACCCGAGTCGAGCACAAAGCTGGGCTTCAGTGCCAAGTTCACAAGCCGAACCGCGCGCTATATGGAGAAAGTGGATGTAGTCGCGCGTGGTATGTCGGCCCCAGTCTTCCGCGACGTTCGCAGGGATACTGATAGCGCTACGTCTCATCTGGGTCGTCAAACCAAAACGCTCTTCGGTGGGCAGTTGGGCTGTATTCTGATAGGTAAGGCAAACAAGGTCCATTGCCTTGTGCCAAGCGATCAGGTCGCGGTATGACTCGACCTTGGGATCGCTTCCCACGCGCTGTGTGGAGGTGTCGCAGGGCATCAACTACTCTTGCACACTTGCTGCTACATTATAAATGCTAACCCGTGATTCCTGACTTCTCCCCCCTGACCCCCGAACGCTGGCCTGTGACGCCTGACTCCTGACTCCTGCCCCCTAACTCCTGCCATCGCATGGCAATCGGCATCGGTCGGCCGCGACCGAAGGTTCGAGCGGTGACCTTGAGGATCAGCGCCGCCTGGTCGCGCTTATATTGGGCGCGGTCGATCATGCTCACCGTTTCGCGGACAAGCTGGGCCTCGATGTCGGTCTCGTCAATGATCTGCGGCACGGATTGCTCTAGCTCGATGTAACGCTCAACGATCAGGTCGAGAGTCTCGTAGGGCGGCAGTGTGTCCTGATCGAGCTGATTCGGACGCAGCTCTGCGGACGGTGGCCTGGTCAGCGAACGCTGAGGTATGGGCGGCTGGGCAAAGCCGCAGTCAACATGATGGGCGTTGATCCATCGGGCCAGGGCGTACACGCGCGTCTTGACCACATCACCGAGCACCGCCAAGGCGCCGCACATGTCCCCATAGATGGTGCAATAGCCGCTGGCCAGCTCGGACTTGTTGCCGGGGGCCAGCACCAGGGCGCCGGTGGCGTTGGCGAAGGCCATCAACAGCACGCCACGCAGGCGAGCCTGGAGATTCTCATCGGTCACGTCGCCGGTCCGGCCGCGCAAGGGCGCCGCCAGCGCGTCCTGCACCGCCAGGTGTGTCGACTCGATGGGAACCGTCTGGCAACGGGGCAAGGCAAGGTTGGCGGCCAGCTCCATCGCGTCTTCCAACGACGCGGCTGACGAATAGCGCGATGGCATCATCACCCCCAAGACGTTGTCTGGACCCAAAGCAGCAGCCGCAATGCAGGCGGTCACCGCCGAGTCGATGCCGCCTGAGAGTCCGATGATCACCTTATCGTTGGAGGTCTTGCGACAATAGTCGTTGACGCCGAGAACCAGAGCGTGGTATAGCTCAGACATCGGTTCGACAGCGAAGCCCACGGATTCCAGTCCGTGGGCTCCCATCGGAACCTCAATTGTTTGTACCTGCTCAACCCACCCCGGTAACATGACCGCGATCGAGCCATCCGCGGCGACAACCACCGATCGGCCGTCAAAGATCAGATCATCGTTGGCCCCGACCTGCTGAACCGCGACAATCGGAACTTTGTGCCTGGTCGCGGCAGCACGCAGCTGCTCCAGATGGCGCTGCCACTTGCCCAGGACAAATGGGTTAGCGTGGAGACTCAGAAGCACATCGCACCCCAGCGCCGCCGTCTCCTGCACCGGATCAATCGGGTAGCTTCGCTCGGTTCGCACATCCTCCGCCCGCCAGAGATCCTCGCAGATCAGAAGTCCGAGGCGCCGACCAGCCGCTTCAACCACGCAGGGCTGGTCGCCGGGATCGAAGTATCGGTCCTCGTCGAAGACGTCGTAGCCGGGCAGCAGCCGCTTGTCGTACACGGCGACCACTTTCCCCGCCCGACAGACGGAAACACTGTTGCGAAGTGGGCGGGTTCCACCGGGGCATCGGCGGGGATGGCCGACAATCACGAGCAGATCGCCGGCGTGACGGGCGATCTCGCCCACGGCCTGTTCACATGCCTCGACCACACCCGCTCGAAAGAGCAAATCCCTGGGCGGATAGCCGATTAGGCCAAGCTCGCCGGCCACAAGCACTTCCGCCCCGTCGCTGCGCGCCTGGTCAATCGCATGAAGCACGAGGCGAGTATTGCCAGCCACGTCGCCAACGGTCGGGTTGAGCTGAGCTAAGGCCAGGCGCATCACCGGCAGATTGTAGGGGTAGCCGGGACGCTACGCGTCGCGGCACCGGCGGGCGTAACCCGCCGGCTAGACCCTAATACACGATCGCGCTGGCGCCTTCGATCGCCTCGATCACCTGGCGAACGCTGAACGGCTTGCGAAGGGCACCGTCGAAGCCCTGGTGCAGCAGCTGCGCGGTCTGGCCGTCGGTGAGCTTGCTACTCATCGCGATGAGCTTCGTCACTTGCAGGTCCTCGTTCTCAGTCATTACCGCATGGACCTCCCGACCGTCCCCATCGGCCAGGTGGATGTCCAGCAGCATCACATGCGGGCGGAACCGCTCGCATTCCAGGCCAGCGGCGAACGCGGTACGGGCTGTTCGGACCTCGTAGCTGGTCTGCTCGTTGAGTATTCGCTGGAGGGTTTCGACGACCTCATCCTCGTCGTCCACGATCAGAACCCGAGTGCTGCCGCTCATGAGACCATCCATGGGAATGCCATGGCTCTTCATGAACTTCAACAAATTGCCCACGGGGATGCGACGATCTTTGGACCCGGGAATGCGGTATCCGCGCAGCTGGCCGGAATCGAACCACTTGCTTACTGTGCGCGACGCCACGTTGCAGACCTTGGCGACTTCTCCGGTGGTCAATACATCCTTCTCGAAGGGATTCATACCGGACCTCACAACTGAAGAAGCCGGGCGGTCGGCGGCAACCGCGTCGGCCGACCCTCAGCATTTCGATCGGTTCGATCACAACCCAAGTTGACCGACCCAGTTGGAAATCCACCCCAAGCTGCAAAAGATTAGCGGGTCGATGCGCAACAGCGGTCACATAAACAGTGCGTTCACGACCCATCGCATCCGGCCAGGCTCTTGAGTCCCCCGATTCAACGGTCACATCGGAAGCGCTTATCGGGCGGCGAGGGCTTGGGCATCGGCCAGGAACGCCTCAATCTGCTCAGGCGGCGTATCGAAACTGCACATCAGTCGAAACAGCTTCCAGGCCGGATCCCCAAAGGGGTAGTAGGCATGTCCACGGTCCCGCAGAGCCGAATCGGTCTGCGGCGGCAACGTCACGAACACCGCGTTCGCCTCGGCGGGAAACCGCAGGTGGTAGCCCAATCGGCGCAGGCCCTCGGCGAGCATCGAGGCCATGCGGTTGGCATGCCCGGCATGCCTCAGCCAAGTATCGTCCCGCAGGGTGGCCGCAAAGGGGGCGCTGACGAAACGGTGCTTGCTGAGCAGGTGCCCGGTACTCTTGCGGTGAAAGGGGAACGCTGCGGTCGCCGCCTCGAACGCTTTCCCATCGCCCTGGGCAAACAACAACACGGCTTCACCGAAGGCCAGTCCATTCTTGGTTCCGCCGAAACTCAGGGCATCGACACCGGCCTCGACGCTCAGCTCGCCCGGATGGCACCCAAGGGCCGCCACCGCGTTGGCGAACCGAGCCCCATCCACGTGCATCCGATATCCCGCCTCGTGGGCCGTCTCGCACAACGCAGTGAGCTCAGCCGGGGTGTATACGGTGCCGAACTCCGTCGGATTGGAGACGGTGACCACACCCGGCTGGGGCTGATGGACGTCGCCCCGCATGTGGACGCCGATGCCAGCGATGTCCGACGGTTGAAGCTTGCTGGACTCGGTTCGGACCTGGATGGTTCGGCAGTGGGTTATCCGCTCCGGGGCGGTTGATTCATCATCGTTGTAATGGCTGTGGACGTGGCAGAGCACCTGCTGCCAGGGCTCGGTCAGCGACGCAATGGCCAGGGTGTTGGCGGCGGTACCGGTCGCCACAAACCACGCACCGGTCCGGGAACCAAAGATTCTTCGGAACTCGGCCACGGCCACGGCGGTGTGCTCATCATCCCCATAGGCGATACAGTGACCGTCGTTGGCCTGGACGATCGCCCCCAACGCCTCGGGGCACAGCCCGGCATTGTTGTCGCTACGAAAGCTCGTCACGCAGAGAGTGTATCGGCGGTTACATCGCCACATCACCTCGCCCAATAGCCTCGCCCGGAAGGGCGAGGGGTTCACCCGCCGGCTGCTGCCATGCCACGTTCCAGAAACTCACCGTTGCTGGCTGCTGGTTCACCCATTTGCGTCTACGCTGTAGGGCATCTGCAATGGCCACGCAGGAACCAGCGATGATCGAGCAGCTTGCATCCGCGGACGCCCTGCTGGTCGTGGACGTGCAGAACGACTTCTGCCGTGGAGGGGCGTTGCCGGTGGCCGAGGGTGACCAGGTGGTGGCGGTGCTCAACCGCTGGATCGAGCAGGCCGAGCGCACCGGAGCAACGATCGTGATGACGCGCGACTGGCACCCGCCGAACCACTGCAGCTTCACCGACCAGGGCGGCCCCTGGCCGGTGCATTGCGTTGCGGGCACCCCCGGTGCGGCCTACCACTCTGACCTCCGCATCCCGCAACGGGCCATTTATATGGATAAGGCCAGGGACCCCGACCGCGAGTCGTATTCCGGCTTCGATGGCACCGGCCTGGCCCAGCGACTGCGCCTGGCGGAGGTCGAGCGGGTGTGGGTGGGCGGACTGGCCCTGGACTACTGCGTCAAGGCCACTGTTCTCGATGCCCTGGCCGAAGGCTTTGAAGTCCACCTGATTCTGCCGGCCACCCGGCCGGTCAACATCCATCCGGAGGACGGCCACAAAGCCCTGGACGAGATGCAGCAGGCCGGCGCCACGATCGAAAGGAACTCGCCGTGACTGCGCCGAGCGCCTGGGTCAACGACACCAATGCCGCCCTGCTCACGGATCTCTATGAGCTGACCATGCTCCAGGCCTATCTCGAAAAGGGCCTGGACCAGCAAGCCGTTTTCGACCTGTTCGTGCGGCGACTGCCGGCCAACCGCAACTACCTGATCGCCTGTGGTCTCGACGACGTGCTGCGGTATCTGGAGACGTTGCACTTCACGGCCGAAGCGTTGGAGTATCTGGCCTCACTCGGCCAGTTCTCCAAGAAGTTCCTCGATTGGTTGGGGGCCTTGCGCTTTGGGGGCGACGTCTACGCGGTGGCGGAAGGCACGCCGATCTTCGCCGATGAACCGATCCTGGAGGTCGTCGCGCCGCTGCCGCAAGCCCAGTTGGTCGAGACGTTTCTGCTCAATCAGATCAACTTCCAAACCATGATCGCGTCGAAGGCGGCCCGGGTGGTGACGGCCGCCGCTGGTCGTGACGTTGTCGAGTTCGGCTTGCGCCGCCTCCACGGGACGGACGCAGGCATGAAGGCGGCCCGGGCGTGCTTTGTGGCCGGCGCTACCTCCACCTCCAACGTCCTGGCCGGCCAGGTCTATGGCATCCCCGTGACCGGCACCATGGCGCACAGCTACATCGAAGCCCACGATTCGGAGCTTGATGCGTTCCGGGCGTTCGCATCGGTGTTCCCTCAGGCGATCCTGTTGGTGGATACCTACGACACCCTTGGCGGCGTTGGCAACGTGGTGCGGCTCGCCGAAGAGCTGGGCGATGACTTTCAGATTCGTGGTGTTCGCCTCGACTCCGGCGATCTTGCGGCGCTGGCCCGGGAGTCCCGGCGGATTCTCGACCAGGCCGGCCTGCATGATGTCGAGGTCTTCGCCAGCGGATCATTGGATGAGTATGCCGTGGCTGACCTGGTGGCCAAGGCGGCCCCAATCACCGGCTTCGGCGTCGGCACACGCATGGGCGTTTCCGCCGATGCGCCTTGCCTGGA
The DNA here is from genome assembly GCA_027295435.1 of Planctomycetota bacterium. GTDB lineage: Bacteria > Planctomycetota > Phycisphaerae > Phycisphaerales > SM1A02 > JADFFQ01. Next base: position 9,736 of record JAPUKX010000263.1, read on the forward strand.
CACCGCCTACAAGCTCGTCGGATATGCCGGCCAGGCCAGGATGAAGCTATCGGCCGAAAAGTCGAATCTGCCCGGGCAAAAGCAAGTATGGCGCATCGAGTCCGGCTCACAGGCGTCGCACGACATCATTGGGTTGCACGATGAGGGCATTGACGGCCGGCCGTTATTGGTGAAGGTCATGCAGGGCGGGAGGCGGTTGCCCCCGGGCTGCGTCACCCTGCCGCAAATTTGCGACCATGCCCAAAGCGAAATGGCGAAGCTGCCGAAACGCCTGCTCTCTGTGGATTCGGCCCAACCGTCCTATTGTGTCGAGCTGAGCCTGGGACTCCAAGTCGAGATTGATCGACTCCGCCGCGACCTCCAACCGATCGGCTGACGATCCATGGCGTACATCCGCACCATCCCCGAAGCGCAGGCGACAGACGAACTGGCCGAGGCGTACAAGCGCGTCGGCAATCCGGACGGGACTGTTGACAACGTGATGAAGGTCCACTCGCTGAACGTGGACTCGCTTCGCACGCACTTTGCCATGTACACCGCCGCGATGCACAAGCCCTCGCCCTTGTCCCGGGCCGAGCGGGAGATGGTTGCGGTGGCCATCAGCCGAATAAACGGGTGTGCATACTGTCTGCGGCACCACTGCAGCGGGTTGAAGCGCCTGCTGGGGCAGGATCGAAAGCAGGTTGCCGATGATCTGGCCGATAGCGCCAATACCCAGCTCACGGATCGTGAAGCGGCGATGATCGCCTATGCAATGAAGCTGACCGCGACGCCTGCGGTGATGGAACCGACGGACGTGCAGCGGCTGCGCGACGCCGGGCTCGACGATCGCGCGATCCTCGATCTAGCCCAGTGCATCGGATACTTCAACTATGTCAACCGCATCGTTACCGGGCTGGGAGTCAGGTTCGGCGAAGGTGAAGGCGAGCCGGGCCAATGGCCAAGCTAAGCGGCCAGGCCCCGCAGATCCCTGGACGCCTCAGGCCGGTTCAAGAAAGAAGTACATGTTCCGCCCGGTGTTCTCGAACTCGGCTGTGGCAGTCACCGCCGGGCATTCGTCCCGCTTGTGGACGAACGTCCGGCTCACTGTGAACCCACCGTCGGCCACAAGCTTGCGCCAATCAACGTCGGTCAGCATACGCTGCTCGTAGACATGCGAAATCTCTTGCACGAGCTCATTGCCGATATGGCGCTGGATGTGAGCGCGCTCCCACACCCGCCGGGCGGCAAGATCGTAACGCACTGCCCACCAGGTGCAGGTCACCGCCGACCCGTCGGGCTGCGTCTGCGTCCACCGCGCCTTGCTGCTGGGCTTTTCGGCCACGGGGCCGTCGCGCCGGTCGAGGCTGGTCTCGACAACGTAGACGCCGCGGCTGGACAGGTGCTGACCGACGGAGCGTAGATGGCCCACCAGCTCCTCCTCGGAAAGCAGATGACGAACCGAGTTGATCGGGCACCAGGCGAGGTCAAACTCGATGTCCCGTATGGTGAAGTCGCGGGCATCGGCCTGATGCAGTGTCATTCCCGGCCGAAGCTTGGCCCGCTGCAGCATGGCCGGGGACAGGTCCAGGCCGTGGTATTCGAGACCGCGCTCGGCGAAGCCCGACCCGTATCGCGCGTTGCCGCAGAAGGGCTCGAGCACCGACGTTGCTCCCGGCACGAGCGAGAGCAGCCAGTCGATCTCGTCGGCCACCGGCCAGCTGAACGCCGCGCAGTACAGCTCAGCTTGGCCATACAGATCGGTCATTCTGTTCTCGCCGCTGCGCGTGTGCCGATCTCCCATTCGATTGCGTCGCCGTCAATATCCACTGCCACGCCGAGACGCCGCATCATATTGAATAGCTGCGCGCGGTGGTGCATACCGTGCGTCAGCACGTGGGCAAGGGCGGTACCACGCGTAAACTCCCAGGATCGCCCCTCGTAGGTCACGCTCATCATCTCATCCATTGTGCCTTGGTCGACGATCAGGTCCGCGGTCTTTTCGAGCTCCTTCGCGGCATCATCAAGTAATTTCAGCAGCTCATCGACGCTTCGTATCGGTCCCTTACCGTCCGCTCCAAGCGACGGTCGGCGCGGGCGACCGGCGATCTCATCGGCCCAGCCGAACATGACCGAGATGATGTGGCGCAACGTGTCGTGGACACTACCGGGGCCGAGCTCGAAGCGCTGCACGTATTCCTCAGCGGTGAGCGCACGAGCGCGTTCGACAAGTTGCCGCGTCGTCCAGGCGTTGTGACCGAGCAGTCGGTTGAGGATATCGCTCATGGCGGGGTTCCATCGTTGTCCCGATCCCGCGCAGTGCCGGCCGATCGACCGCGGGCGGATCCGGCTCGCAGATACCCTCACACCTTCGGGCCGGCGGCACGAACGTCCGAGGCGATGTCGTACTTCGCGTCGTTCTCGCGAAACAGCGTTGCGAGCTGCTTCGCCTTGACGTCGTACGCAGCCTTGTCCGTCCAGGTGTTGCGCGGAGAGAGAACTTCGCTCGGCACGTTCGGCGCGGCTTGTGGCATGTGCAGGCTAAAGATCGGATGCGTTTCGTACTTTACATCGCGCAGTGAGCCGTCGAGGATGCCGGTAACAAATGCCCTCGTGAACGCGAGCTTGAATCGCTGCCCGACGCCGTATGGCCCGCCGGTCCAACCGGTGTTGAGCAGCCAGACATCGGTATCGTGTTGCTCGATGCGCTTTGCCAGCCATTGAGCGTAGACCATGGGCGGCCGGGGCAGGAACGGCCCGCCGAAGCACGGGCTGAAGCTCGGTTGCGGTTCGGTGACGCCCGCCTCGGTGCCCGCCAGCTTGCTGGTGTAGCCGTTGATGAAATAGTACATCGCCTGCTCGCGGCTCAGCCTGCTCACGGGCGGCAGCACGCCAAAGGCATCCGCCGCGAGGAAGATCACGTTCCGGGGGTGAGCGCCCACCGACGGGATCACCGCCCCGGGGATATAGCTGACCGGGTAGGTCACGCGCGTGTTTTCGGTCTTCTCGTCCGAGTCGTAGTCCGGCTGGCGGGTCACCGGGTCGAGCACCACGTTCTCCAGCACCGACCCGAATCGGATTGCGTCCCAGATCTGCGGCTCGCCTGTCCTGGAAAGGCGAATGCACTTGGCATAACAGCCGCCTTCAATGTTGAAAACCCCCCGGTCGGACCAGCCGTGCTCATCGTCGCCGATCAGCGGACGGTTCTCATCGGCTGAGAGCGTCGTCTTCCCCGTGCCCGAGAGGCCGAAGAACAGGGCGACGTTGCTCGCATCGGCTTGATCCACGTTGGCCGAGCAGTGCATCGGGAACACGCCAATCGCCGGAAGGTCGTAGTTCATCGCAAAGAAGATCGACTTCTTGATCTCGCCGGCGTACCGGGTGCCGAGGATGACGACCTTGCGCTGTTGAAGGGACTGGAGGATCGCCACCGGCGAATTCAGCCCGTACCGCGCGTAGTCGGTCAGCCGAAGATTACAAGCGTTGATCACCATCCAATCCGGCTCGAAGCTGCCCAGCTCATCAGGGGGCAAATTGATGAACAGCGTTTTGGCGAACAGGCAATGCCAGGCTTCCTCGGTGATGACCGAGACCTTGAGGCGATACTCCGGATCGGCGCCGGCGTAACCGTCAAAGCGAAATAGCTCGCTCTTGCGGGCAAGATGCTCGACGGCGAGATCCTCCAGGGCGGCGAATGTGTCGGGCGCGATCGGCTGATTGACTTTGCCCCAGTCGATCGAATCGTGGACGGCCGGCGTATCTTCGAGGAACTTGTCCTTGGGGCTGCGGCCGGTACGATCGCCGGTATCCACATTGAGTGCCCCGTTGGCCGCGAGCACTCCTTCTCCGCGCCCAATCGCCATCTCAATCAAACGAGCGCTGGTCAGATTGCGGTGAATCGCGGCCTTGCCGAAGTCCAGGGCCCTGGATACGGATGCAGTGGTCATGGCGGAGCTCATTCGTTGAGCGAGCAAAGAAGCGAATGGCCGGCCCAATGCTCAGCAGATGAAAGCACCATCGTAGCACATCTGCTCCAGACGACCCAGGCGCAGGGTGGTGACCACGGCTGGTCCGGTCGATCTATACTGCTGCGATCCCGATTAAAGCGGGACCGCAGATGGCGGCCGTAGCTCAGTTGGTTAGAGCACCTGGTTGTGGTCCAGGGGGTCGTGGGTTCGAATCCCATCGGTCGCCCTTTCCCAAGAGAGGCCTGAGGCCGCTTGCGGCTTCGCGAGGTATTTAGGCAGCACATCAATGGAGCTCGCAACCCTGCACCCTCGCCCTCCCGGGCGAGGGTATTGCCGATCAACCAACCCACGCGTAGCTGCACTCGGGACAGACCGGCCCCGGCGAAGGGCCCTTGGCATAGCCGCAGTTGGCGCAATGGTGCGCAAGCCAGGCGCGGCGTCGCCTGGAGGTCACGGCCAGGACGATGCCCGGCCCGGTCAGCCACAGCAGGGCCAGCACCGCCAGCCACGTGCCATGGAACGATGCGGTCGCGCAGTAGCATTGGCCGCGATACCGCACCAACAGATCCACGGGAATGATCACCACCATCTCGGCGATGGTACCCCCCAGCAGCAGGCCAACGAGGCGCCCGGGCGTGGTCCGATGGGGCCGACGACGGGAGAAGATCGCCAGCAGCGGCGTCCAAATGAGCCACGAACACGCCAGGGTGGTGAAGATGATCGCGAAGAGCGACCACTCATTGTCGTACTCCCTGGCCTGGTTGTTTCGCAACAGGCCCACAACGTCGGTCAATGCAAGCAGCAACGCCGTCATCCCCAGGGCGCCCACGAACGCCGCCCCGATTAGGCTGCGCATCAGCGGTCGGCCTCCCTTCTGCACGCGCAGTCGCACATCAAAGACTGGCGCAAGAAACAGGTACTGCGTCGTTGCAATGAGCAGTGCAGGGAGGATGGCGACCACCCACCAGTTCGGTTCATCAACCCACGGGAATGCATCAACAAGCCCCTCTCCCCAGACGGCCCAGCCTTCCATCGGGGCCATCACGAGCACCCACAGAAGCGTGCTGAGAAAACTCAGCAGCAGGACGTAGAACGGGAAGCCGATCAGCAGCAGGACTGTACGTCGCTTGAGCATCGCTCACCACGATACACTGCCAACGTGAACGTAGCCCTCGTCCAGTTCGACATCGCCTGGGAGGACAAGCCGGCCAACCACGCCACGATCGAGCGGATGCTCATCGAGGCCGGCGTTGAACCGGGCGCGTACGTGGTTCTGCCGGAGCTCGGCGACACGGGCTTCAGCTTCAATGTGGACCGAATCGCCGATGACCAGACGCTGATCTGGGCCACATCGCTGGCCAAGCGGCTGGGTATCTGGCTGCAACCCGGGTTCGCTGAGCGATCAGATGACGGCAAGGGCCGCAATTGCACTGCGATTATCTCGCCAACGGGCGACGTGCTCGGTATCTACCGCAAGGTCCATCCTTTCAGCTATGGCAAGGAGGTTGAGCATTACAGCGGTGGCGGGCAGGTGTTGATTCGATCCTGCGGCGGCACAGCGGTGTGCCCGATGATCTGCTACGACCTGCGGTTCCCGGAGCTGTGGCGGATCGCCGCTACGGCCGGGGCCGAGCTGTACACCACGGCCGCCAATTGGCCGGACGCCAGACAATCACATTGGCGGGCCCTGCTCATCGCTCGCGCGATTGAGAACCAGGCGTACGTTGTGGGGGTCAACCGCGTTGGGTCGGACCCTCATTTGCACTACGTCGGCGGATCGATCATCGTCTCGCCCAAAGGTGATGTGGTTGCTGAAGCCGGCTGCGAGCCGATCGTGCTGACCGCCCAGCTCGATCTCGACGCGCTGCGTCGGTGGCGCGACCAGTTTCCGGCGCTACGCGACCTCCACCGCGAGCTTCTGGGAGCGATCCCAGTCGAT
>JAPUKX010000264.1 GCA_027295435.1 Planctomycetota bacterium
GGCCCCTCCAACGCCGGGCACATCGTCGATCAGTCGATCGAACGCGAGCTGCACGACAGTTATCTCACCTACGCGATGTCCACGATCATGGACCGGGCGCTCCCGGACGTGCGGGACGGGCTGAAGCCGTCGCAGCGGCGAATCCTGGTGGCGATGAATGATCTGAACCTCGGCTCGCGAGCCAAGCACCGCAAGTGTGCCAAGATTTGCGGCGACACCTCCGGCAACTACCACCCGCACGGGGAATCGGTCATCTACCCCACGCTGGTCAACATGGGCCAGGATTGGAAGATCCGCTACCGGCTGATCGACAAACAGGGCAACTTCGGGTCAATCGACGGCGACCCCCCTGCGGCGATGCGGTACACCGAGGCCCGCATGACCGCCGCCGCTGTCGAGTTGCTCGAAGATATCAACCTCGACACGGTTGACTTCCGATCCAACTACGACGAGACGCGCCGCGAGCCGACCGTTCTGCCTGGGAAGCTCCCCAACCTGCTGATCAACGGGTCAACCGGCATTGCCGTGGGCATGGCCTGCTCGAGCCCGCCGCACAACATCCGGGAGGTCTGCGACGCGATCATCGCGGTGATCGACAAGCCCGAGATCGCCCTTGAAGAGCTCATGGAGGTTCTCCCCGGCCCCGACTTTCCCACCGGCGGAGCGATCCAAGGCCGGGCGGGGATCATCGCGGCCTACGCCACCGGCCGGGGCCGCATCGTTATCCGCGGCAAGACGCATCTTGAGACCATCCGGAACCGCCAAACGATCATCATCGACGAGATCCCCTATCAGGTTGTCCAGAACAACCTGATCGAGCGCATCGTTGACGTGGCCAGGGTGGGTCGAATACCCGACATCTCCGACGTCAAGAACTTCTCGGGCAAGTCGCACCGGACGCGGATCGTCGTCTATCTGAAACAGGGCGCCGACGCCGAAGTCGTCGAGAAGCAACTGTATCAGTACACGCCGTTGCAGTCGGCGTACTCGATCATCAACATCGCGCTGGTGAATCGTCAGCCGCGGACGCTCGGAATACGGCAGCTGATCCAGTGCTACATCGACCACCGCCGAGACGTGATTCGCCGGCGCACGGAACACCTGTTGCGAGAAGCCCAGAAGCAGGCGCACAAACTCGAAGGGCTGATCTACGCCGTCTGCGACATCGACCAGGTGATCGCGCTGATCCGCAGCAGCAAGACACGCGAAGAGGCGATCCAGAAACTGTTGGCCTGGCCGTTTCGGATCGCCCGGGACCACGAGTACGCCTCGCTGGTGCCGAGGCCGCTGATCGAGCAGTCCAATGTCGGCGAGGGCGTACGGCTCACCGGTGTTCAGGCTGACGCGATCGGCTCCCTGCGGTTGATCCAGCTTGTGGGGCTGGAGATCGAGAAGCTCACCGGCGACTACACCAAGCTGCTCGGTGAGATTGACCGCTACCAGCAGATCCTTGCCGAGGAAGCCGAGATTCTGAATATCATTCGTGCCGACGCCCGCGAGCTGCGCGAGAAGTTCGGCGACGAGCGCAAGACGGTGATCGAGCGCGACGAAGCGGAAGACTTCGAGATCGCAGACCTCATCGCCGAGCATGACGTGGTGGTCACCATCTCGCATCAGGGCTATGTGAAGCGCCTGCCCACCGAGACCTACCGCGAGCAGCGCCGCGGCGGGCGCGGCATCAGGGGATCAGACGCCCGTGAGGGCGATTTCATCGAGCAGCTATTCGCCGCTTCGACGCACGACGACCTGTTGTGCTTCACCAATTCCGGTCGCGTATTCAAGATGAAGGTGTTCAAGATTCCCGAGATGTCGCGGAACGCCAAAGGCCGGGCGATCGTGAACCTGCTCCAGCTGAGGCCGAACGAACGGGTGGTCGCCTTCCTGAACATCGAGGACTTCGAGCGGTCGGAGGATTTTCTTTTCTTCGCCACCGCCCAAGGCCGGGTGAAGCGCACTGCGCTGGCGGATTATCGCAATGTTCACCGAGCGGGCATCATCGCCATCAACCTCAACGAAGGCGACCGGCTGATCGACGTGGTGCACACCAGCGGCATGGATCACGTGGTGCTGGCCACGGCCTCCGGCATGGCCATCCGCTTCGATGAGAACGACGCCCGGGTGATGGGGCGCGGCACGGCCGGCGTCAAGGGCATCGAACTTCGACCGGGCGATGAGGTGGTCGGCCTGATCCGCGCCGACGATGGAGCCGACCTGCTCACCGTCACCGCCAACGGCTATGGCAAGCGCACCGGGCTGTCGGACTACCTCGTCCATGCTGAAGACGGCACGACCCGCCCCCAGAGCCGCGGCGGCAAGGGCCGCATCGACATCCGCACCACCGCTCGCAACGGCCGGGTCGTCGCCATCCGCGCTGTCAAGAAAACCGACAGTCTCATGTTCGTCAGCGAACAGGGGATGATCGTCCGCGTGGGCGCCGACTCCATCTCCCGCATCGGCCGAAACACCCAGGGCGTCCGCCTGGTCAATCTCAAGCCCAACGACCGGGTAATCGCCACTGCTTGCGTGGCTGAATCCGACGACGACAACGGCCCCAACACCGGCGGCGCTGACTCTTGAGACGGCCGGCGATCTTCATTGCTTGTGTTGAATCCCCCCGGCTGGTCTCAATGGCGCGTTTGTGCCATGATGCCGCAATGCCTTGAGGGATCGAGGCCTCGATGCCTCGATCCCTTGAGGCCTTGATGCCTTTACGATGACCCGGGTCTTCCTCGTCCCGACAGGTCGGGACTCGTCAGACCCGGCTTCGCTCGATGCCTTGAGGCCTCACACCGCCATGCTCACGCTCCGCCGACCGCAGCACGAGACCCGCGTTGAGATCATGCCGCTGATCGACGTGATCTTCCTGCTGTTGACGTTCTTCATCTACTCGATGGTGTTGACGGTCCGGGCTGACCTGCTGCCCATGCAGATGCAGGCGTTCGCTTCGGGTGAGCCGGCCACCGTCCCGCCTGCGGTCACCATCAGCATCGATCACGCCGGAGCTCTTTTTTTCAACCGCGAGCCGATCTCCCTGGATCAGGTGCTCCCTCGCCTGCGCGAGCTCCAGGCTGACGCCCCGGACACGGTGGTCTACATCGCCGCCCAGGAGCACGGCACGAAGGACCGACTGCCCACATTCCTGAGCTTGTACGACAAGCTGGCCTTCGCTGGACTGGATATCAAGCTGGTGGGGGCGCCGTCGCAGGAGACCACCGGCCAAGGCGCCCCAGACAAGCTCGACCGTTGACTGCCATACAATCAACCGGTGCAGAGTCGCCAACCAACTCTTGTATTGTCCGTGGGACTGGCCGCGTCAGTGCTCGCACACGTCGCTGTGGTGGCGCCATTGCTCGTGACGGTCATGAGCGCCGCGGGCGGTCGTCACGTTCACCTCCGCGGTCAGTTTGATCCCCAGGATATTCGGCCTCGTACTGACGAGATTGCTTTGGGCGTCGAGACCTCCGCCGCGTCAACGTTGACCTGGATCGGCTACGAGCAATATCAGCAACATCTTGCTGCCTTGGCTGAGATCGAGCAGGCTGCGTTTCGCACGAACCCTGCGGGCGAAGCGCAGCCGAGCCCCGACGAGGGCGTTTCAACGCCGGTCGCCGACGCCCCGGCCACCCTCACGGGCAACGTCACTGCTGAGCCGGCTGATCCACTCGCCGAGTTGACGGCCTGGCTTGACAGCCTTGGCGGTGATTCAGCATCGCCGGAACCAACCACACGTGTCACGGCCGGGACATCCCCAAGTGACCATAAGGCGCTGCTGGAGGTCCTCGCAGCGCTTCAGCGGTTGTTGAGCACACCAGTTGAATCACCCCGCGCCAACCAGAGTGACGATGCGACGCGCGATCAGGGTACACCGGCTGAGAAGGAATCCGACCCGACGTCGATCATCGATGTACCGCGTGAGAATTGGCAACTCGGCAAACCCATCGCCGCCCAAGGCGTCCAGATCAGGCCGCGCAAGCCGAGCTTTACCACCGTCGTTCTGCTCACCGCTGCACCGGCGAACCCGCTATGCGAGATTCACTTTCGCCACGACGGAAAGCCGGCGCTGGCCCGGATCCTCGAAAGCTCCGGCGACGCCCGCGTCGACGAGGCGATTCTCAACAGCCTCTACCGCTGGCGCGCCACCGGCAAGCGACTCGACGCCCTGGCGGACGACGAGACGATCACGGTCCGGATTCGGATCGTGTTGGTGCGGACCAGTGGATCATGAGCTGCCCGAAGACGACTGCTCCAGCCGTTCCTTCCAGGTCTGCAAGCGGGCGTGGTCGGTCATCACATAGGTCAGCGGCGTCACCGTCACGCAATGCTCAAACAGCGCTTCGACGTCGGTGTCCGGAGCGGTATGGGTGAACTCCATACCACTGCCGGCTGCCCAGTAGTAGACCCGCCCAGCCGGACTCACCCGCCGGTCATAGGAGTCGGTGCCCGGGGCGGCGTTCATTTCCACCACGCGAATCTTGGGCATGGGGGCATCGTCGCGCTCGGTGAGCGGGATGTTGATGTTGATGACGCTATGCGTATCAAGGCCGCCTTCGGCAGATTCGAGCACGCGATCGATCACCGCCCGGGCAATTCGGGCAGCTCGGCCATATCTGGTCTTGGCCCGCTCGCCGATGTGCAGGCTCACAGCGATCGCGGGCACGCCCAGAAACGCCGACTCCATCGCCGCGGCGACGGTGCCCGAGTAGAGGATGTTGATCCCCACATTCGCCCCGCTGTTCATGCCGCTAATGGTCAGATCGGCGGGGACATCGGAACCGAATCGCTGCGGCCAAATCGACCGCAAGGCGAGCTTGACGCAGTCGGCCGGCCGGCCGTCCACCGCGATTCCCTCCAGGCGATCGTTGACCGTGACGGTCTCGATCATCAACGGTTCGGCATAGGTGATGCCGTGGCTCGCGGCCGTCTGAACGGTCAGCGGCGCAACTGTAAAGATCTCCCCCAGCCCCTGCAAGGCGTCGTACAGGGCAGCAATTCCCGGCGAATGGATCCCATCATCGTTGGTCAGCAGGATTCGCATGACTCGGCCGTCGTGAGGAGTGTACCGGCAGGCCTCCGGCCCGCGCGTCGCCCTCCAATCCTATCTAGACTGTACCGATGATGGCCCAATTCGATCGACAACGACCCGTATCTGCTGCGCACAATGCTCGACACATCGACGGCCAACAACGCCAGTACATTCTCGATCGCGAGTCGGTCCGGGCCGTTGATCGGGCTGCGATCGAAGAGTATGGCATTCCCGGCATCGTGCTGATGGAGAATGCCGCGCGTGGACTGGCGGCCGAGGCCCTGGCAATGCTCCAAGAAGTGCGCGCCTCTTCGCCATCGGTCCTGATCGTGTGCGGTTCGGGCAACAACGGCGGGGACGGCTATGCGTTAGGACGGCATCTGCACAACGCCGGGGTTGATCCGGTGTTCGCGGCCTTGGGCGAGCCGAAGCCGGGCTCCGATGCCGAAATCAACCGCAACATCTGCCGCAAGATCGGCCTGCGAGAGGTCCCGCTCAATGAGATTGGCACGGTGTTGGGCGAAGTCGATCTGATCGTCGATGCAATCTTCGGCACGGGTCTGGATCGGCCGGTCGAAGGCGCTGCTGCCGGGCTCATCGAGTCGATCAATGCGGCGGCCCGGCCGGTGCTGGCCGTCGATGTGCCTTCCGGTCTGGATTGCGACACCGGCCGACCCCTGGGCGCAACGATCCGGGCCGCGCGGACCGTGACCTTCGTCGCGCCCAAGCCGGCGATGACCCAACCGGCCGCGGCGGAATTCCTCGGCAAAGTCGTCACGGCGGACATCGGCGCACCGATCGAGCTGCTCAAACGCTTCGGCCAAGCATTGCCGCAGGCACCGGCAAACCGCGGGCGTTGAACACGATTTGTCGTCTCCACGCCATCGGCAGTCCGAAGCTTGCACGAATGGTCCGCGGAGCGGACCCTGCATGACCCGAAGCGCCTCGGTGTCGAGTATGCTGGCGCGGCGAAGAGGCTCAGTCGTTTGTCTGGCCGGACGCGTCGGGGCAAGCCCGACCGCGAAACAGATTCCCCTTTCCCCTAACCCCTAATCCCTGACACCTAACCCCTTCCCCTTCATGTACCACGCCTTACTGACCAACCGCTACCTGACCTCGCGGGTGATCCCCCTGATCGCGGTGGCAGCGGTGGCCTTGTGCGTTGCCCTGGTCATCATCGTCGTGTCGGTGATGACCGGCTTTCTGAATATGGTCCGGGATTCCGGCCGAACGCTCATGGGCGATGTGGTGATCAGCTATCCGGTGACGGGGATTCCCCATTACGAGCGACTGATCGAGCAAATCGAAGAGCTGCCGGAAGCGGAAGCGGCCACACCGGTGGTTGACAGTTGGGGCTTGCTGAAGATGCCCTATCCCGACGGGGCGAACAAGGACACCGAGACGGTCCAGATCTGGGGCATTGAGCCCGACAGTTTCGCAAAGGTGACCGGATACACCGACACACTGTACTGGCGCCCCCCGGCCGAGCAGCAGCTCAAGACGATGGCCGACGACGACCCCCGGCGTCAGATGGATGAGCAGGTTTTTCTGGACGGCCTGACCCTGCACGACAGCCGCAGCGATCGGGCAGGCATTGTCCTGGGCATCCACATTTCGATCGGCAACGACCGGCAATCCGATGGATCAATCCGCCCGGCCCGCAACGGCTACTGGTGGATGCCCCAATGGGAGGTGACGTTGACAACCCTTCCCATCGCCACCGGCGGCGGGCTGCTGGAACCGGAAAGCCGCATCTTTCCCGTGGTCAACGAGTTTTTCTCCGGCGTGTTTCTCATCGACGACAAGCGGGCAATGATCCCCCTTGAGATCGCCCAGCGCATGCTGCACCTCAATGAAGGCGAGATCGTCGATGAAGAGCAGCTCGACGACGACGGCCTGCCGAAGGTGATCGGCGTGGACCCGGCCAAGGCGACGATGGTTCTGGTCCGCGCGGCCGAGGGCGTGGAGCCCGACGAGCTTCGAGAGCAACTCGTGGGCGTCTACGACGCATTTCGAGCCCAGTTACTCGAAGACAACAACGCCCTCGTCAAACCGCCGCCGCAGGGCATGGGGCTCTCGATCAAAACATGGGAGCAGCAGCAAGCCGACTTCATCGAGCCCATCGAAAAAGAGCGCGAGCTGATGCGAACGTTGTTCTCGCTGGTGTATCTGGTCTGTGCCGGCCTGGTGCTGGCCATCTTCTGGGCGATCGTCTATGAGAAGACCCGCGACATCGGCATCCTGCGGTCAATTGGCGCGTCGCGCTTCGGCATTTCATGGATCTTTCTGCGCTACGGCCTGGTGATCGGCATCGCGGGGGCGCTGGTCGGCGTCGGCCTGGCGTATCTCGTCGTGCGCAATATCAACACGATTCACTCCGCGATGGGCGACCCGCCGATGTGGCTGGCGATCATCATGCTCGGGCTCGCGCTGGTGGCGATCGCGCTGACCATTTATCACGGGCGCCGCGGCGCTTTGATGCCGATTACACTCGGCCTGCTTGTATCCATGACGTTGATCGGCACCGGCGCCGTGATTCTGGTCCTCAAGGATCGCGGCGGCGTGGTGATCTGGGACCCCTCGGTCTATTACTTCACGACGATCCCCAACGAGATGGACACCGGCACCGCGATCTTCACGATGATCGGGGCGGTGATCTTCTCGCTGATCGGTGCGTTTCTCCCCGCCGCCAAGGCCGCGGACACCGATCCCGTCCGGGCCCTTCACTATGAATGACACACGTCTGGCCGAATCCCGACCATCGCCCACAGCTGCGCCGACCACGCGCGCACTGCTGAGCGCGGTGAACATGCACAAGACCTATCGGCTGGGGCGCGTTGATGTGCCGGTGCTCAAGGGGGCCACGCTGCACGTCAAGCCAGGCGAATGGGTAGCGATCCTCGGCCCATCCGGGTCGGGCAAGAGCACGTTGTTGCATCTGCTGGGCGACCTGGACCAACCGGATGCCGACGGCGGCGAGGTCCTCTTTGACGGGCGATCACTCGCCTCGATGTCACGCCGGGCCCGGAATCTCTATCGCAACCGCTCTGTTGGCTTTGTGTTTCAGTTCTATCATTTGTTACCGGAGTTGAACATACTTGAAAACACACTCCTGCCTGCATTGGTTGGGTTGCATCGGTGGGAGTACTACCGGCGTATCGGTCAACTCCGACAGCGAGCGACGCAGTTGCTTGAGTCGTTCGGTCTCGGTCATCGGCTCAAGCACCGCTCGCGCGAACTCTCCGGCGGCGAGCGCCAGCGCGTCGCCATCGCTCGGGCGCTGATGAACAACCCCAAGGTCCTGCTCGCCGACGAGCCGACGGGCAACCTTGATGAAGCGACCGGCGCCGAGATCCTCGATCTCATCGTGCAGCAACATCGCGACGGCCTGACGGTGGTGATGGTGACCCACGACCCGGCCATCGCCGAGCGCGCCGATCGAATTGTCCACCTCCACGACGGCCGGATCGCAGAGTAAGCATCGAAGCGTCAACACCGCAAGAGAGCCGCTTGCGGCTTTGCGGCACGGTCTGGCGGCCTGCGGGCGTCCAGGGAAATCAACCTCCACCGCCATCGGCGATTCGCGGCTCAGCAGGCGGATCTCCCGGCCGCAGCGCCCGGATCACCGCCAATATGGCACTTCGAATGACGCCCCTGAAGTAAACGGCATAACGGTTGACCAACAAGGCAATCTTGGTCGATGAAATTGTCATCCCCGACGATGACCTCGCCGACTAGAATGGTACTGATATTGCGACCCCTCTTGGGTGAAATAAGCCGCCTCGTAGAAAGCTTGTTCTAACGACCTTGTAGTGCCTTAGCGTCCGGCCGGCACACGCCCCGGCACCCCGGAGCCTTGCCATGTTCGAACGGCTCACCGATCGCGCTCGAAAAGTCATGGCCCTGGCCAACCAGGAAGCCCAGCGCTTCAACCACGAATACATCGGGACCGAGCACATTTTGCTGGGGCTGGTCAAGGAAGGTTCCGGCGTCGGCGCCAACGTGCTGAAGAACCTCGACATCGATCTGCGCAAAGTTCGCCTGGAGGTCGAGAAGCTCGTGAAGTCCGGGCCGGACATGGTCACCATGGGCAAGCTCCCCCAGACGCCGCGAGCCAAGAAAGTGATCGAGTACGCGATCGAAGAGGCGCGCAACCTCAACCACAATTACGTCGGCACCGAGCACCTGCTGCTGGGCCTGCTGCGCGAGCACGACGGGGTCGCTGCCCAGGTATTGATGAATCTCAGCCTGAAGCTGGACGAGGTGCGCGAGGAAGTCCTGAACCTGCTGGGCGCGGGCGTGGAATCGGACGAGGCCACCGAAGCTCTGGACCCCAGCGGCGAGCCGGGAACCGCCGCCCGACGCGGCAAAGGCAAGAGCAAGACACCCGCCCTGGACAGCTTCGGCCGGGATCTGACTGAACTGGCCCGCAAAGATGAGCTTGATCCGGTCATCGGCCGCAAAGACGAGATCGAGCGCCTCATCCAAATTCTGTGTCGGCGGACCAAGAACAACCCCGTGCTGCTAGGCGAGGCCGGCGTCGGCAAGACCGCGATCGTCGAGGGCCTGGCCCAGCAGGTCATCTCCCAGGACGTGCCCGACCTGCTCTACGATCGCCGGATCGTCGTGCTGGACTTGGCGATGATGGTAGCGGGTACCAAGTACCGCGGGCAGTTCGAGGAGCGGATCAAGGCCGTGATGAACGAGGTCCGTCGGGCCAAGAACGTGATCCTGTTCATCGACGAGCTGCACACGTTGGTCGGTGCGGGTGGGGCCGAAGGGGCGATCGACGCCTCCAACGTGCTCAAACCCGCTCTGTCCCGGGGCGAGATTCAATGCATCGGGGCAACGACCTTCGACGAGTATCGCAAGTACATCGAGAAGGACTCCGCGCTGGAGCGCCGCTTCCAGCCGATTCCCGTGGAGCCGCCGAACGCTGAGCAGACGCTGGACATTCTCAAGGGTCTGCGCGAGCGCTATGCGACGCATCATCGCGTCACAATCACCGACGAGGCGCTGAGATCCGCAGTCGAGCTCTCCGGCCGATACGTCACCGGCCGAGTCCAGCCGGATAAATCAATCGACGTGATCGACGAGGCCGGGGCGCGGGTGCGGCTCAAATCCATGACCAAGCCGCCCGATCTGGCCGACCTCGAAGAGCAGATCGAGCTGTTGGCCATTGAGAAGGACTCCGCGGTGAAGAGCGCCGACTACGAGAAGGCGGCTGAACTGCGCGACAAAGCCGAAAAGCTGCGCAAGGAAAAGGAACGCATCCAGCAGGAATGGCGCAAGCGCACCAACGAGGTTGACGGGGTGGTTGATGAAGAGGTCGTAGCCGAGGTCGTCTCAAAGATGACCGGCGTGCCGTTGACCCGCCTGGAGAAGGAGGAATCCGTACGGTTGCTTCAGCTCGAAGAGGAGCTGCACAAGACCGTGATCAGTCAGGCCGAAGCGGTCAAGTCGGTCGCTAAAGCGATTCGCAAGGCCAGAAGCGGTCTGAAAGACCCTCGCCGGCCGATGGGATCGTTCATCTTCATCGGGCCGTCCGGCGTGGGCAAAACGCTGCTGGCCAAGGCCCTGGCGGAGTTCATGTTCGGCAATCAGGATGCATTGGTGTATCTGGACATGTCCGAGTACATGGAGAAGCACAACGTCTCGCGACTCATCGGCGCTCCGCCCGGATACGTCGGGTACGAGGAAGGCGGCCAGCTCACCGAGCGCATCCGCCGGCGCCCCTACGCCGTGCTGCTGCTCGACGAGGTGGAGAAGGCCCACCCCGATGTATTCAACATGCTGTTGCAGATCATGGAAGAAGGACGCCTGACCGATTCGTTCGGCCGGCACGTGGACTTCAAGAACACCGTCCTGATCATGACCTCCAATATCGGGGCAGACCTGATCAAGGGCGGCCAAGCCTTCGGGTTCGGCAAGCGCGACGAAGTCCAGGACTACGAGAAGATGAAGAAAACCTTGATGACCGAGGTCGAGAAGCACTTCCGCCCCGAGTTCATGAACCGGCTCGACGAGGTCATTGTCTTTCACCCGCTGGACAAGGAAGATCTCTACCAGATCATCGAGATCGAGCTGGCCAAGGTGCACGAACGGCTCAAGGCAAAAGGCATGATCCTCGAACTCGACCGCAAGGCGAAGGATTTCCTGATCGACAAGGGCTTCAACCCCGACTTCGGGGCCAGGCCCCTGCGCCGGGCGATCAGCACGCACGTGGAAGATCAACTGGCGGAATCGCTGCTGGGCGGGGAGTTCAAGTCCGGCGACAAGATCCTCGTGACCCGTAAGGATGATGCGGACAACCTCTACTTCGAGTCGCAGCCGCTGCCGAAGGACCAGGGCGACGACGGCGACGACGAAGGCGGCGAAGCCAAGCCCCAGCCGAAGCCCGACAAACCCACCCAAGAGCCGGCCAAGACCGCCTGACGCCACACACGCGCATCGATTCAAATAGCCCCGCACGGGATGAGGGATTCCCGCGGGTTACCACCCGCGGCAATGGTCTGGGTGGTGAATCGTCTGACCTACCGGATCATCAGTAATCGCAGGCCGTCAGGTTCGCTGACGACCTCGGCCGTCTTGAACTTGAATTGTTTGGCGACGTGAGGGTGAAACCGAATTCGGATCACGCCGGCGCCTATATTCTCCAAGAACACTTCATGACGGGGGATGCCCAACAACATGCGGGTCAACGTCGCGGCCAGATCAGCGCGATGCGTGCGGAAGAACTCGGCGAACTCTTCGAACCCCTGGCCGTCCTGCTCATACGCCCGCTTGGTCTGCTGCGAAACCAGTTGCTCCCATAGCAACTCATACTCTTCATAGCGCAGACACGTCAGCGTGTTGCCCAGAACGTCCTGCGGCACCAAGGCCCGAAGGATGATGCTGCCGTCTTCCTGCTCCTGGCGGATATGAAACCGCTCGCGGTCGTCATCGGGGGCCTGCTTGGTGTCGCGGCCGAGGGGTCGCTCAGCAAAGACGATGATGGTGCCGTCATCAAGCGTGATCTGATCGGGCAGTTCGCCCATCGCGGCGGTGCGGTAATACCCCGGTCGAGGGTGATATTCCACGCGATAGGATTCGCAGCCGATCGCCGCCAGCAGGAAGATAGCCGCTGAAGCCAACGCGGTTGCGCCGCCGTTGCGTTGGGTTCCATCAGTTGCTGGAATGCTCGGCGTCATTGGACGTTGGCTTCGACTCGAGGTCCATCACGAAGTCGGCCACCCACAGCTGGCTCTTGCCGCCGTCGCCGCGCTGGCTGGTCCACATCATTGTGGTGCCGTCGGCGTTGAATGCAGGAAGGATGTCCGCGCCGCCGGCGTGTGTGATCCGTCGCCGACGGGTCCCATACTTGATCGTCCCCGTTGAACCGGGCACATCGCCCCCATCAGCATCCAGCACGAACACCTCGTAGTTGTGGTGACCGACTTCACTCGTGGCATATACGAGATACCGGCTGTTTGGATGCCAAAACGGCGCCCAATTGACGTGCTCATTGTCGGTCAGTTGATACTCGCGGTTCAACGCCACGATCGTGCCATCTTCATTGAACGCAAGCTCGCCGACGAACAATTGCAGGTAATGCTGTCTGCCACGATCAGCGCGAAAGCAGATTCGCCGGCCGTCGGGCGAGAAGAACGGCCCGCCGTCATACGCCTGCGACTGCACGATGCGCGCCAGACGTCCCGTCAGCAGATCCTTGACGAACAGATCGCCCCGATTCGATTCCATCGAACAAAACAGCAGATGGCGACCATCGCGGCTCAGTGTGCACTCGGCCTGATAGGCCTGATCGTCCCCCAGCAGCACGTCAAGCGAATCCGCTGCGCCGGCGGTGGTGTCGAGCCTGCAGCGGACAATCTTCATCTGGGGCGGGAACATCCACCGGTACCGGCCGGAGAGACGCTCGAACCCGGGCGGCGTTGCTTCGCCCGGCGGGCCGATCGTCGAAGCAAAGATCACCACGTTCGGATCGGTCGGATGAAACCACCCGCAGGTGTTCGCAGAGCCCGACGGGCTGATGCGCATGATGTCGTCGAGGCCGGTGATACGACCGGCATCGTCACGGACCAGATCGGCGATGAACATCGCGTAGAACTCATCGGCTGCTTCGCTGGCCGCGGGGACGCCCACCGCCTGGAAGATGATCCGCGAATCATCGGGCGAGAAATACGCCTCCCCCGCCTTGACGAAGCGGTCGGCAAAGGTGAGCTGGAGATGGTTTTCGAGGATTCCCTTCTCCGCCTGCTTCCAGTCGATTGGGTCGGACACCGCCGCGGGTCGGATCAAATCCTCGTAAACGTTTACCTCAACTGCGCAACCAGCCAGTGGCGCACACAACACAACACAGATGGGCACAACTCGCACGGCAATCCTCGAACAAGTAACCCGGGTCATCACATAAAGCGATGATGATAACCAACCAAAGCAATCATGTGGAGCTATCCCTCGCGCGGGTGTTCGGAAAGGCTCACAAACCCGCGAATACCATCCGCGGCTTTATGAGGTCACGCTCTTGGCAACACCGCGCCGCCGCATTCCGTACACACCGCCGATACCCCGACCGGATACCCACACGCCGAGCAGAGGTGGCGCCTGACGCGCACGTATCGCCGCAGCACAAACGGCCCGCGAATCAACAGCCAGAGAATCGCCCCATAGAAGAGCGTATTTGATGTAAAGCCGGACCAGATGGGGTCGTAGGGAATGACTCGGCCTGGCTTGGTCCAGGGGACCAGATGTGCAAGATCGATTGCTCCCGAGGGCGTTGAGTCCGCCCCAACCTCACCTCTGCAACTACGGAATGGATAACCCGCTCGAAATTCCGTGCGATGAAGGATATATGGATAGCTATACGGGTGCAGCTCGAACCCTAAGTCCGGATTGGGTTCCAGGGTGGTAATGTCTTGGCGCATCGTCAAGCCAACTCCTGCAGCGAGCGACTCGTCCTTAGTACGTTCGCGCATGTACATGGTCGACCAGCTCGCACAGCCCCACGCGACGGCGACGTTGAGTACCGCGCCGAGGAGCAGGAAGAGCGCGAGTGTGATCACATGCCGCTTCACGCTCGCATCGTAGGTCAAGTCTCAAGACTCAAGCCTTCAAGCCTCTAGGAGATGCACCTTCGGCATGATCTTGATGACTGGACCGTCGAACAACGAAACGCCGTGCGCCTTGAGATACCGGCCGATGGCCATGATCGGGAAATAC
>JAPUKX010000265.1 GCA_027295435.1 Planctomycetota bacterium
AAGATGATCGAGTCGGGACGCCGTGGCGAGAGCCGCTCCAGGACCCTTGCCCAGGACCCTTGCCGGGACATTCTCGCTCTATCATATGACAATGACCGAACCCTCAACTGCGAACATGCTGGCGGCAACGCTCAATTGCGATCTGGAAGCCATTAGAGACCAGTTGGATGCCGGCGTCGATATCAACGCCCGGACCGCCGCGGGCAGCACGGTGCTGCATGCCGCGGCCCTCGGCGTAGATGCCGACATCGTCGCCTTCCTCATCGAGAACGGGGCCGAAGTCAACGGCTGCGACAAGTACGGGAAGACGCCGCTGCATTGTGCGGCACGAAGAGGCCACACCGAGATCGCCACTCGACTCATCGACCATGGGGCCAGCGTCAACGCCATGGCAAAGAACGGCTCGTTCCCCCTGGACTGGGCGATCAAGTTCGAGAATGAAGACGTCGCCACCGTGCTCCGCGCTCATGGCGCCGAGAACGGCAAGGCCCTAAAGTGACGCAGCTGGCCCTCGTGGTCAGGAAGACGGCGCTCAATGAACGGATGCGTCCCCGCCCCCTCACCCTCCTCCTCCTCGCCGGCGCGGTGGTGAGCGTGGGGGTGGCGTATACGGGCGCACGCACCGACGACTTCTCGCAGATTGAGGCCGGGGCTATCGACGCGGCTGAAGCGGCGCGGCTTGGTCCGGCAGCACAGAGGATGATATGCCATGAAGCAACCAAAGCCGGCCAGCGAGGTCAGCCTGCGCGAGGTGACGCGAGAGAACCTCAAGGCGGTGCTCATGCTCGCGATTCATGAGCATCAGCAGTACTTCGTGTCGTCGAACGCGATCTCGATCGCGATCGCCCACTACTCGCCCGAATGACCTTCCCCCGGTTTCTGTACCACCTTCTATGTTAGTCGAACGCTGATTCTCCGCTGGTGGACCGGCTGGAGCGAAGCGGAAGCTGGGCCACCAGCGATCGCCGCTTCTACCGCATCGGTGGGCATGAGCCACGCCTCCGGAACCGGCGGACGCTGGCCAAGCGAACGATGCGGACGGATCGTGTTGTAGTGAATTCGCCAGCGTTCGATCAGCACCTTCGCCTCCTTCAGCGTGTAGAAGATCTCACCGTTCAGCAGCTCGTCGCGGAGCTTGCCGTTGAAGCTCTCAACATACCCGTTCTCCCACGGACTGCCCGGCTCGATGAACAACGTCTTCACGCCGACCTTCTTCAGCCAGGCACGAACCACCTTCGCCGTGAACTCCGGCCCGTTATCCGACCGAACATGCTTCGGCAGGTGCCGAAGAAACAGCCCAAACGCGGGCGATTGTGGATGAACGACGGCGTTTCCAGATCCGTTCGACGCGCTTGTGATTCACATGCCATCCTGTTCGTCTGATCAGACTCGTCCGTTGGTAACACCCGTGGTCCACTAGAGACGCCAACTCTCCTTGTCCCCCGCTCGGGTTAGCCCTTTGGCTCATCAGAATCGCGCAGCTTGAATTCGTGGATCGTCCCGCCGCCCAGTCCGGTAGAAGCCCCGACGTATCGCAACCCCCACTCGGATGCAAAGCGATCAAGCTGCTCAGCCGTCGGGGCATCAGGTCCAATCATGTATTTCTCATGGCTCGGATGGATGTTGCCAGGGCTGAAGGCCGCCATCACTTGGGTGGGAGTAGCGATGGCAACGCCGTCTCTGTCGGCTTCCTGGCGAAGCGCGTATCCGAGTTGCCCAGATGTATGGGACATCGACGACGCACGCTACCAGCTGCTCGTCACGCGGTCAAAGCAACCTCACCGGACCTTGCCGCCGGGCGAGTCGGCGGTGCGCAGCGAGTGCGGGGCGGTGGTGCGCTCGAAGAAGCGCGAGTAGCTCATGCGTCCGCGCGTGCTCACCATCTCGCTCGACCACCGGCGCGACCCGCCCACAGACTGCTGGAACGCCATCGGTCCAGAGGACCTCCTCTTCGCATTCGATCTGGACACGTGTCATGAACATCCTCTTGGTCTCGCCGGCCACTCCTTCGACTGCCCTATAGTCGACCATCTGAATCGAGGCTCACGCGATCGCGGTCTTCACCGCTGAATGGGCGTCGTGAGCCTCGTGGCGAGCAACCCTATGTGTTTGCTTGATTCCTCGCCGAGGCACTTGTCGACATGACCAACCCCACCCTGCGCGCCATCGGATGGAATCCGTTCTTCGAGAAACAACTCGCACCGATTGATGTGCAGTCCGTCATCGTGGCCCGCGTGTCGGCGCATCACGGAAGTCAGGTGGTGCTGTATGGCGAGACCGGAGAGTTCCGAGTCCCCGTGCAATCTGCAATGGCTGCCGGCGCGATCGCGATCGGCGACTGGCTGGTGCTGAACGCCACGGACAACCGCGCCGTCCAACGGCTCGAACGCAAGACGCTGCTCACCCGCAAGGCTGCCGGAGAGGAGGCCAAACCACAGATCCTCGTCGCCAACGTCGACACCGTCTTTATCGTGAGCTCTTGCAATGAGGACTTCAATCGGTCCCGCATCGAACGCTACTTGGCGATGACACTGCAAGCCGGTGCAACCCCAGTCGTCGTTCTCACGAAGGCGGACCTCAGTGACGAACCCGCCGCTCTTGTTCACCAGGCCAGGCAACTTCACCCCGGACTGTCCGTTGAAGTCATGGATGCTCGTCGCCCAGAGCAAGCCACCGTTCTGAGATCGTGGTGCGGGGCGGGGCAGTCGGTGGCACTGCTGGGTTCCTCGGGGGTTGGTAAGTCGACTTTGGCGAATGCGCTGGGTGCAGGCGAACTCGCTACCGGAGGGATTCGCGAAAAGGACGGCAAGGGACGGCACACCACAAGTTCACGTTCGCTGCACCTGCTACCGACCGGCGGAGTCCTCGTGGACAACCCCGGAGTGAGAGAGTTCCAGCTTCCAGACTGCGAGGATGGCGTCACGGACCTCTTCGAGGATGTCGTCCGCATTGTCTTCGAGTGCAAATTCAGCAACTGCGGCCACGATGGTGAACCTGGATGCGCAGTGCAAGCCGCGATCGAGTCGGGCGAACTCGGCGAGCGACGTTTCGCTAACTTTCAGAAGCTCGATGAGGAACAATCGCGCAACGCCAAGACGTTGGCAAGACGCCGCGAGCGCGAAGCGACCCGAGCCAACAAGGCAGCCATCGCTAAAGAGCGACGGCGGTGATCCTGAGTCGCGTTGCGCGAAGTTCCTGATACCGATGTGAGATCGATACTGGCCAGGCACACTCCTGTCGGAACCTCGTCGATGTAGAGCAACTTCGCCAGCTTCGGGAACACGAGGTTAGGGGGCCTGGGACTGTTGCTTCTCCTGTTTCTGCTTCTCGGTCTTCGCTTGTTTGGCCTTCTTCTGCCGATCGCCCTTGGCCTTCTCTTTCTTGCCTTTCTTGTCGCCCATCGGGTTACTCCCCTTCTGGCGTAGTCCGTTACACAGAGTCGTCGCACCCCTCCTACCGCCGACCCTCGCCCGTGTTCCGTCAACCAACTCGAAGATGTAGGCCGCGCCACGCTCCGCTGATGGCCGCGCAGCGGCCGAATTGATCGAGCGGCTGCTCTCCGGCGACATATGGGGAATCGGCCTCGATCTGGCCTCGATAGCGGGCTGGATCATGCCCCAGGGCGATCGAGTTGCGCGAACACCCACCCCTGATCCCCTCCCCCGTACATCGCCACCGTCGGCTCCGTCTCCGTCACCTGCACCAGCCGATCTCGCGGCCGACATGGAGTCGCGGGCCTGACGCCATCTCGAAGGCTGAAGATGGGCCTGGTCGCGACTCTTACCGGACGGC
>JAPUKX010000266.1 GCA_027295435.1 Planctomycetota bacterium
GGGCTCAAAGCCCAGGCCGAGCGCCTGGACCCGGTCGCTGACCGCCTCGGCTCGATTCAACTCCCGGAATACGCCAAGCGACAGGACGTCGCCCCACGCGCTGACCGGGTCGAAAGCCGTGTCGACGATGCCGTGCTCCGCAAGAGTGCGGATCACCCCGGCGGCCTGTCCCTGGGTGGTGATATCGGCCAGATAGACCCAGTGACCCAACCAGACGTCGCCGTCCTCGGAGCGCTGTGTCAGCGTATAACCCGCCGAACGCAAGCGCGCCAGAGCCTGTACGAACCGGCCGAATTCCGCAAACGGCCCGACGCCGACACAGCGCGCGACCGGCAGGTCAGGCTCCGCCGCCAGCGTCTCTTCACGGGCCTCGGAGGGCGTTACCGGGGCCCCAATGCCCGTCGGCTCGTTCGCCGACTCGTCGAGTTCGCTAACCAGCGAGATGCTAGGCACGTCGGAATTTTGAGTCGCGCCGACGTCGGTCACCGGTTCCACGATCCACAGGTACCAGACCGCGAAGCCCAGGTTGGCTAGTACGAGTAGCAGAAATAGGTCCCGCATCAGCTCCGTGCCGCAATCAGGGCGAGGCCCTCCAACACCAGGTGCGCACGGTACTGGGCCCTGGTTTCCAGCCAGGGCAACAACGCTTGGCCATCGCCACCCGTGACCAGCACGAGCGGCTCGGCGTCCAGCTCTTCGGCGACGACCGCCACCGCTCGATCCACAGCCGCGGCCACGCCCAACATCGCCCCGTGGGCGACCGCTTCGTCGGTCGTGCGTCCCAGCAACATCAGCCCGAGCGGCACCTCACCGGACGCGACTGTCTGACCGATGCCACTGGTCTCGCGATTCAGTGCGGCGGCGGCAAAACGGGGGCTCACGATAATCAGACCGCCCAGGTGCCGGCCATCGCCGTCCACGGCATCCAACGTAACCGCTGTACCGGCATCGATGACACAGGCCGCACCCGCCGTCAGATGATGCGCTGCGAGTACTGCGACCCACCGGTCGGCACCCAAGCGCCGTGGCTCCGCATAGGCACACGTGACCCCGAGCCGTTCGGCGACCGGTTCGATCAGCTCCGGATGCAGACCCCAGTGAGCGTCGGCCATCGCCACGAAACGGGAACCCATGTCCGCGCCGGCGACATTCGTCGCGACGATCCGCCCGGCCTCCCCGGGAAGAGCGCGCGCCAATGCCGCCAACGCCGCTTCGGGATCATCGAGATGCAGAGCCTCTCCAGGCGATGACAGCTCGCCCCGCTCAGCTCGTGCCCACTTGACTCGGGCGTTGCCAATATCCACGACGACCGTCACGCACGCGTCCTGACGCTAATGTCACCCGAGATGACGCGCCGGACCCGGTCGCCGGTGTCGACCAGCAATGCGCCACTCCCGTCGACTCCGACGACCACGCCTGAAATCGGCTCGGACGACGCATCGACGGAGACGTGCCGGCCCTGCAAATAGTCGACGCCGGTGAATTCGGCGTGATACTGAAGAAAACCGTGGTCGCCATAATGCGGCAGCAGTCGAGCCGAGGCCTCGATCAGCCTCGCGGCCAAGACATTTCGCGACGGTGGGCGACCCGCCGTTGCAGTGTGTAGATCGACCGCGCCACTGGGCCAGCCGGCGACCTGCTCTAGTTGGCTTGGCGCGATCGAGATGTTGATGCCGATGCCGATGACCACGTAACAGGGGCCCTGGCTCTCCGCCGCGAGCTCTATCAGAATGCCCCCCAGTTTCTTGTCCTTCCAGACGAGATCGTTGGGCCACTTCAACTGAACGTCCAATCCGATTTCCTCGAGGAGAACCCGACGCACGACGACACCCGCTGCTAGGGTCATCGCCGCAAGATCGTGCGGCATCTCATCGAACAACCAACCCGCGGAAAAACACAGCCCGCCACCGAAAGGGGCAACCCAACTTCGCCCACGCCGGCCACGTCCCGCGCTCTGATATTCCGCCAGGGCGATCACGAGCTTGCCCGCAGCGTGCGGGGCGGCGTCGAGTAACGCCTGATTCGTCGACTCGATCTTCTCGTGCACATCGAGTCGTGCCACGAGTCGTTCGACGTCGGGGTTGAGCTCATGGAGTATCAGCGCCTTGTTTAAGAGATCGATGGGACGATCAAGGAGGTAGTCGCTCTCGGGCGTCACCTCGACATCGAGTCCCCAGGCTTCGAGTTCGGCAAGCCGCTTCTTTACCGCTCCCCGCGTAATGCCCAGGGCTTGAGCCAGATGCTCGCCAGAGTGCCCGTGGCCATCCGCGAGGATGCGCAGCACTTGTCCCTGAGGCGTGCAGCACGTAGCCGACAAGGATCTATCCGGAGCGGAATAGGCGCATGCGATGTTCGGTGCCCTGCCACATCCTGGCGCTCTTGGTTCGATGGGTAAATATGAGGAATACCGCGATCAGTGTCGACAACACAAATAATCGATAGGCATCAGGTAGGCCGGTGATCCCGATATACGCAGCGGCTCCGACCGCAGTGCCCATCGTAGAGAGCCCGACATATCCGGTCAGCTCGATGACGACGAACCAGAAGACAATGACGGGCACAGCCAGGGAAGGCGCGACTACGCACAGTACGCCGACCGCTGTCGCTCCGCCCTTGCCACCTCTAAAGTCATACCACAACGGGTACACGTGGCCCAGGAGCGCGGCAAATCCGGCCGCATAGGCGATGACCTCCCGGCTCAGCAGCGGATCGATACCGATGCCGGGGATGTCGAGAGTCGGGAGAATCAACACCGGCAAGACACCCTTGCCGACATCGATCACCAGGACCCACATAGCGAAAACCTTGCCCTGGGTTCGCAGGGCGTTGGTGCCACCCGCGTTGCCGCTGCCGAGCCGCCGAATATCGATGCCGCCATGCAGCTGCCCCA
>JAPUKX010000267.1 GCA_027295435.1 Planctomycetota bacterium
CCATGCCTAAGAACAAGCCACACAAGGGCCTGCTCAAGCGGGTGAGGGTTACCAAGACCGGCAAGATCAAGCTGCAAAGCGCGTTTGGCCGGCACTTGCGAAGCCATAAGTCCGGCCAGACCATTCGCCAGAATCGTCAGCCGAAATATGCCCAGGGCCCCGATGCTTCCCGGATAAGCCGCCTGCTGATGCTGAAGTCCAACGTCACGAAGAACCATGCCCGGCACCGGCGGACCACGGCCCGGACGCCGACCGAGAGCTAGGAATAGTATCTGAAGGGTTTTGCGGAATTCCAAGGGGCCGGGGGGTTGCGATGGTCCTCGCCGAGGCTTGTCTCGGCGAATGAGGAGTTGATCCATGCCTCGTGCTCGCAAAGGTGCAGCGCGTACTCAGGGGCGGCGCCGATTGCTTCGCGCCGTCCGCGGCTATCGCGGCACGCATCGCAAGCACAAGGCCCAGGCCAAGATCGCCATTCTGCGGGCGGGGCAGTTTGCCTACCGCGATCGGCGGGTCCGGCGGCGCGACTTTCGGCGGCTGTGGATCACGCGCCTCTCCGCCGCCTGTCGTATGCGCGGTACACGCTACAGTCGCTTCATCGACGGCCTGCAGCGGGTCGGAGTCCTGTTGAACCGCAAGATGCTCAGCCAGCTCGCCATCGAGGATCCCGGCGTCTTCGACAAGTTAGTGGGGCTGGTCCAAGCGAGTTCGTCCTCTACGCCTGGCGCCGCCTCGTCGCAGGCCCCGAAGCCTAAACCCGCTCAGTCTGTCAAATGAGGGTGGTCTGAAGCTTGTGGCCGGTCATTGCTCGTGACCGGTGGGGCAACGGTCCGCGGGTTACCACCCGCGGCTACCAAACGATCGAATGCTCCGGTATGGCTTTGATCAACGAGCATTATCTGAAGCTGCGGGGCGGGTATCTCTTTCCCGAGATCACCCGCCGGCTCGAAGCGTTCCGTGCGGCTGAGCCGGCCGCGGCGAACCGCATCATCCACTGTGGCATCGGTGACGTCACCGAGCCGCTGCCGTCGGCGGTGATCGAGGCGATGCACAACGCCGTCGATGAACTGGCCAGCCGGGCGACCTTTCGCGGGTATGGCCCCGCTGCCGGCTATGAGTTCATCCGCGAGACCATCGCTGAGCATGACTTCCGCGGCCGCGGCATCGATATCGACGCGTCGGAGATCTTCCTTTCCGACGGGTCCAAGGGCGACTGCGGGCACATCCTGGAACTGCTCGGGGGGGGTAATCGCGTGGTGATCGCCGATCCGGTCTATCCGGTCTACGTCGATACGAACGTCATGGTTGGCAACACCGGCGAAGCGTTGGAGGACGGCGGCTACGGGGGGATCGTTTATCTGCCGTGCACTCCCGCCAACGGCTTCGTGGCCGCGCCCCCTGCCGAACGGGCGGATCTGATCTACCTGTGTTATCCCAACAATCCCACCGGAGCGATGATCGATCACAGGCAGCTTCGCGCGTGGGTGGACTACGCGTTGGAGAACGACGCGATCATCCTCTATGACGTCGCCTACCAGGCGTTCATCAGCGAGCCTGACCTGCCCCGGTCGATCTACGAGATCGACGGGGCCCGCCGCTGCGCGATCGAGTTCCATAGTTTCTCAAAGAACGGCGGGTTCACCGGCGTGCGCTGCGGCTTTACAGTCTGCCCGAGGGAGGTGGTGGGGTTGACCAAAGACGGCCGGAAGATCGCGCTGCATGAGTTGTGGCAGCGACGCTGGAACACCCGCTCTAACGGGGTGAGCTACGTCGTTCAGCGGGCCGCCGAGGCTCTGTATTCGCCCGACGGCAAAGCACAGGTCGCGGCTCTTGTCGATCACTATCTGACCAACGCCCGCATTCTCCGCGAAGGCTTCGAGGCCCTTGGATGGAAGGTCTTCGGCGGCGTGAACGCTCCGTATGTTTGGGCCGCGTGTCCGGACGGTGTGAGCAGTTGGGAGATGTTCGATCGGTTGCTGCAAGACGCCAACGTCGCGGTGGTTCCCGGGGCCGGCTTCGGCCGATGCGGCGAGGGCTACATCCGCATCTCCGCGTTCAACTCGCGCGACAACATTGACGCGGTGGTCGATCGCTTGCGCAAGCTGTCGTGGTAGCCGCGGGTGGAAACCCGCGGGCTCCTTCGTCGACAACGAGGCGATCGTCCCGCGGAAATTCATCCGCGGCTATGAAGCGCCATTTGCGTACCATGCGCTGATGACCGCATACGCCGCCGACCTTCACTCCGTCCGCGAAGCGGCAAGCCGCATTGCGCCCTACGCCCATCGCACGCCGGTGATGACCTGCGCGACGATCGATGAGCTGGCCGGTCGCCGCTTGTTCTTCAAGTGCGAGTTGTTTCAGAAGGCGGGCTCGTTCAAGTTTCGAGGGGCGTGCAACGCGGTGATGAAGCTGCCCGATGAACAGGCTAAGCGCGGGGTGGTGACGCACTCCAGCGGCAATCACGCTCAGGCTCTGGCTTTGGCGGCGAAGCTGCGCGGTTGCCAGGTTCACATCGTCATGCCCAGGACCGCGTCGCCCATCAAGCGCCAATCGGTCGAAGGCTATGGCGGAAAAACCTATCTTTGCGAACCGACGCTCGCAGCTCGTGAATCTATGGCGGCAGAGTTGGCCGAGCAGACCGGCGCCGTGATGATCCCGCCATACGATCATCCCGACATCATCGCCGGCCAGGGAACCGCGGCGCTTGAACTGCTCGGGCAAGTGGACAATCTCGATGCGATCATTGCTCCAATCGGCGGCGGGGGGTTGATTTCGGGCACGTGCATCACTGGCAAGGCCACCAATCCGAACATTCGTGTGTTTGGGGCTGAGCCGGCCGGGGCCGATGACGCCGCCCGCTCACTGGCCGCGGGACGACTCATCCCCCAATCAAACCCCAACACGATCTGCGACGGACTGCTCGCCGGTCTCGGCGAACTCACCTGGCCGATTGTTCGCGATCACGTCCAGCGCATCATCACCGTCGATGACGAGCAGATCATCGCCGCGATGCGCCTCATCTGGAAACGGATGAAGCTGATCATCGAGCCCAGCGCCGCCGTGGCCGTGGCCGCGGTGCTGTCGGATGAGTTCAAATCACTCGCCGGCCTGGAACATGTCGGCATCGTCCTCTCCGGCGGCAACGCTGATCTCGATCACTTGCCGTGGTGAGCGGATTCGGAGCTTCAATGAGCAGGGCACGCTTAGGCGTACCTTACCCAGAGACTGCAACTGCTCAATTGCCTGCCGCTGCTGAGGTCTTCTCGCGTTCGGCTCGGCGGCGTTTGAGTTCGGCGTCGATGAAGCCTTCGAGATCGCCATCGAGCACCCTTTGGGGGTTGCCGACCTCGTAGCCGCTACGGTGGTCCTTGACGCGGTTGTCGTAGATGACGTAGGAGCGGATCTGGGTGCCCCACCCGCGATCGACTTTGCCGCCGGTCGCCGCATCCAGCTCGGCTTGGCGCTTCTCCTCATGGATCTGTTGCAGCTTGCCTGTGAGTATTCTCATGGCCTGTCGGCGGTTCTGCGACTGGTCGCGGAAGGTCGAGGCGGTGACTTGGATGCCGGTGGGCTTGTGTACGATGCGCACGGCCGAGGCGACTTTGTTGACGTTCTGTCCGCCCGGGCCGGATGATCGAGCGAACGCGGTCAGCTCGATCTCCTTGTCGTCGATCTCGACTTCAGTATTCTCGAACTCGGGGATGACATCGACGGTGGCGAAGCTCGTCTGCCGTTTGCCCTGGGCGTTGAAGGGGCTGACGCGAGCCAGCCGATGCGTGCCCCGCTCGCAGGACATGGTGCCATAGGCGTAGGGCCCCTTGAGGTGGAAGACCACTTCGCTGATGCCGACCTCGGTGCCGGGGACACGGTTCACTTCCTCGGCCTTGATGCCCGCTTTCTCCCAATAGAAGAGGTACATGCGTTGGAGCATGGAGGCCCAATCGTCCGCTTCCGTGCCGCCATCGCCGGCCTGGATAGTGACGAAGCAGTCGCGGTGGTCGTGCTTGGCGCTCAGCAGCGACTGCGTCTCCACCTTCTCCATTTTCTTCGTTAACAGGAACAACTGCTCGTCAGCTTCGGCCAGCAGCTCCCCGTCGTCGCCCTCTTTGGCCAGCTCGTAGCCGATCTTGGCATCGCCGAACTGCTCGATGACCTCGCCCAGACTGTCGGTCTGAGCCTTGAGTTTTCGATACTCATCGATAACGCTCTGAGCCGCGGCGCGGTCCAGCCAGAAGTCGGCCGCGTTCATCTTTGACTGGAGTTCATCCCGCCGGGCGACCTTACGGTCGTAGTCAAAGAGAGTCGCGGATGGTTGTGATCCGCGCCTCGAGGTCGTCGATGATGGGTTGGTGGGACTCGTAGTGCATGGGAGGTCAGGAGGTCAGGAGTCAGGAGTTAGGAGGTCAGGAGTTAGGGGTCAGGGGGGATCGAGGTGGCGGAAGCCGGACCTGACGCAGGAAGGTCCGGGTTGGTTGAGGGTCGGTTGCCCGCAGTGAGCAGAGCTCCCGGACATGGCAAGTCCGACCATTGTACTCAGGATTCTCATTTCGGGGACCTGGACGGGTCTTGATCCTTTCCCGCACCCGGAAAAGGCTGATTCTGCGACATACATCGGCGGTGGGCGAACTTCACGCCAGTTTGGTCACGACCTGGGCGAGTCTTGTGCCGATCTGCTCGATGGCCTGCAGCTGCTTGGGGTCCTTCAGCGACCCATTCTCGGCGAAAGCCTCAGCCGCGCTGGAAATGGCTTTCTGATCCGGCAGCACCAGCACGCCGATGTTGCCCAGGATTTCCCGCAGATGAACCAGGCCACGCAGCCCGCCTAACGCCCCGGGTGAAGCGCTCATAAT
>JAPUKX010000268.1 GCA_027295435.1 Planctomycetota bacterium
TCCGCGAGGGCAAGGCGGAGAACACGGTCCGCCGCGCGATGGGGCGCGCACGCCAATTCCTTACTGCTGCGATAAAGCGCGGGTTGGTTCAGTCAAACCCCTTCGACGGGATCGCTACGACCGTCAAGGTCGATGTTGAGCGATTTCATTTCGTGAGCCGCGAGGACGCTGCCAAAGTGATCGACGGCTGCCCCGATGCCGAATGGCGTCTGATCTTCGCGCTGGCACGCTACGGCGGCTTGCGCTGTCCCTCAGAGGTTCTGGCGCTGACATGGGGTGACATCGATTGGGAGCGGAGCCGCATTCGCGTTCCGAGCCCGAAGACGGAGCGGCACGAAGGGAAGGCCAGCCGTGTGATCCCGCTGTTCCCCGAGCTTCGCCCATGCCTGCTGGAGGTCTTCGAGGCCGCAGAGGAAGGGACCGAGTACGTCATCACCCGATACCACAGCACGAATGCCAACCTTCGGACGCAACTGCATCGCATCATCCGCAAGGCCGGGCTGGAGCCGTGGCCGAAGCTGTTCCAGAACCTTCGCAGCACGCGCGAAACCGAATTGGCCGATCAGTTCCCAATTCACGTTGTCTGCAAGTGGATCGGCAACAGCCAGCCGGTCGCGACGAAGCATTACCTGCAACTGACCGATGAACACTTCGAGCGGGCCATCAGCGGTGGGGAACCGGCCGGCGCAGAGGCGGCGCAGAATGCGGCGCAGAAGGCGCACGAAACGGCCGGAAACGACGAGAAAGCCGTGCCGGTGGCCGAGTCAGAAAGGGCTGAAACTTCCAGTGGTTTCGAGAGTTATCCCGAGTCTTCGGGATGCTTCACTGAAGAGAAAATGCCCTGCACAGGACTCGAACCTGTAACCCGCTGATTAAGAGTCAGCTGCTCTGCCAAATTGAGCTAGCAGGGCCCAAGTTCCTTGGTGTGTGCGAGTCTATCGGCCGGCCGAGTCGGGTCAAGCCTTTCGGGTCGAGGCAGGGATCGGTTGGAGCAAACAGCAGCCGGTCATCGCCGCGGGTTGTTCCAGCCCGAGCATGGCCAGCACGGTGGGGGCGATGTCGGCCAGCCGGCCGTCGGAGCGCAGGGACCGGCCTTGGAACGCCTCACCGATTACGATCAGCGGCACGTCGTAGGTGGTGTGGGCGGTGTGAGGACAATCGTGCTGGGGGTCCCACATCTGCTCGGCGTTGCCGTGGTCCGCGGTCACGATGAGCGAGCCCCGGCGGGCCAGCGCAGCGTCAACAATTCGCCCGACACATTCATCCACGACCTCGATGGCGCGGGTCGCCGCGTCGAGGTTGCCGGTGTGGCCGACCATGTCCCCGTTGGCGAAGTTCACCACGATCAACGTTTCGCAGTCGTTGGCGGCCAACCGCCCGAGCACCGCGTCGCACACCTCGTAGGCCGACATCTGCGGCTTCTGATCGTAGGTGGTGACCTCACGGGGGCTCGGCGCCAGCAGCCAGCTTTCGCCGGCAAACGGCTCCTCGCGGTAGTCGTTGAAGAACAAGGTGACGTGCGGGTACTTCTCGCTCTCGGCGCAGCGGAACTGTGTCAGTCCGGCTCGGCTGATCACGTCGCCGAGGATGTCGGGCATCTTGGAAGGCTTTTCGAACGCGACGGCGGTCACCGGCAGGCCGGCTTCGTAGCCGGTCATCGTGCAGAAATACAGGTCGTCGAGCTTTGGGCCGCGGTCAAAACCACCGCCTGGCACCTTGGCCCACCGGTGATCGTCGAGCACGAACGCCTTGGTCAGTTCGCGCGGCCGATCCCCGCGGAAGTTGAAGAAGATGACCGCATCGCCATCGGCAATTCGTGGCAGCCCCACAAGCGTCCCCTCGTCAGTCGGCTCAACGATCTGGGTCGGATCGATGAACTCATCGCCGCTGCGGTTCGGCTCCGACGGCCGGTCGTAATACTCTTGAACAGCCTCGGTTGCGGAGCTGGTCGTACGCCGCGCGCCGGCGACTGCCAACGTTTCGGGGGTCCAGGCTGCGGTAAGGCATGTGTAGGCCCGGGCGACACGCTCCCAGCGGTGGTCGCGGTCCAATGCGTAGTAGCGACCCATGACCGTGGCGATGCGCCCGACGCTCGCTTCAGCCAGTTTGCGGTCCAGTCGTTCGATGAATCCCAGGCCGGTGTGAGGACCGGTGTCCCGTCCGTCGGTGATGGCGTGGACGAACAGCCGCCCGGCCCCGAAGCCTTTTCCCGCAGCCAAGTCAATCAGGGCAAAGAGATGTTGGATATCGCTGTGAATCAGCCCGTCGCTGACCAGCCCCAGTAGATGCACGTTGCCGGAGGTTCGGAGTGCATGGTTGAACGCTTGGCCAAGGGCGGCGTTGTTGAAGAACGAGCCGTCTCGGATCGCGCGGGTGATCCGCACGGTCTCCTGCTCGACGATCCGCCCGGCGCCGATATTCTGATGCCCGACCTCGGAGTTGCCCATGGTTGCCGGCGGCAGGCCGACCTCTTCGCCGCATGTTCGGATCAAGGTGGCCGGCCATTGGTCTATGAGGCGATCGGCGACGGGGGTACAGGCGAGCTTGACGGCGTTGAAGCGATCGTGAGATGAGTTGGGGTTCTCGCCCCACCCGTCGCGAATGATCAGGACGAGCGGGCTGTTGGTGAGTGCGTCTTTCGACATCGATCATTAGCGTAACGCATTCTGGTCGCTCAGTCTGGCGCGACCAAACGCCGCAAGCGGTATGCGAACGAGGCAGAGTCTTCGGGCGGGTTGTGGGTTCCAGGCCCAGCGCGTATGCTCAGGATCATGGCAGTCACATCGCATGAGAGGGCGCAGATGAAAGCTGATGCATCCCTGAAGCAGCGGTATGAAGCCGTTCGAGCGCGGATCGCGGCTGCGTCCGCTCACAGGGGTCATCGCGCCGACGCCATTCTGCTGACGGTCGTGACCAAACTCGCCTCGATCGATCAGATTCGTGAGCTGATCGCGCTGGGGCACATGGACTTTGGCGAAAGCCGCGTGCAGGCCCTGCTGCATCGTGCAGCCCAGATCGATGAGTTTATGCAACGGCACCGCCAACTGAGCACCGGCAGGCTGGTCAGTCTCCCTGATCAGGTGCGGTGGCACATGATCGGGCATTTGCAGCGCAACAAGGTGCGCAAGGTGCTCGGGATGGTTCGGCTCATCCATTCAGTCGATTCACTTCGCCTGGCCGAGGAGATTCAAGTTGCAGCGGCGCGGCGCGACGAACCGGTGGAATTGCTGGTTCAGGTCAACACGTCCGGTGAGAAGATGAAATCCGGCGTGGCCCCGGCGGCCGCGTGCCACCTGATCGAGCAGATGGACACGATGATGAACATTCGTCCGCGCGGACTCATGTGCATGGGCCCCCTGGTGGAAGACCCCCAGCTGGCTCGCCCCACTTTCGAGCGCTGCCATGAGATTTTCGAAGACATCCGCAGTGCCGAAGTCGGCGGCGAGCAGTTCGACATCTTGTCGATGGGCATGAGTAACGACTTCGAGGTCGCGATCGAGTGCGGCGCGAACATCGTCCGAGTGGGATCGGCGATCTTCGGGTCACCCTTGCCCGCGGAGGATCCGTCGGACATTCCCTAAAGCGGTTGTGGCTCAAGTGTAGCGATTTGGCGATCCGCGCAGGTCAGTGAGCGGCCTACGGCCGGGCTCTACGGAACAAAATGTCGAGGCTCCCGCCATCTCGCAGGATGATTTGCCCCCGGCGGGCGTCCTCGATCTCATAGACCATCAGCACCTGATCGCGGTTGTCAATCACATACAGCAGCTCATCAGGATCCACATCGCCTCCCCGGCCCGAGTTGGTGGTCATGATCGTGTAATCGGCGCGGCTCGCGGTCATCTCGCCATGGGCAGTCTGACTTGGCAGCCGGCCGGCCTGGACGATCGTCAGAGCAGCGATCACCAATGCCGAGGCCCACAATGTAGCGGCCGAGTTGCTGATGTGTTGGGGACGACTCATAGAGTGCCTGCTCAAATGGTTCTAGCTGCCGGGTCGGGTCCGCCCGCGCATCAGCCCGGCAGAATCGTCGGCAAGATTCCGGTAGCCGATTCCGTCAACTCGCTTGTGGCTCTGGCTGTAGGTCACGGCAATCAATTCCTGGTTGGCCGTGTCAACGATGTATACGACTGAGCTATCGGCGCCGTTGGCGCGACCGGCGACCATCGTATAGTCGCCTCGACCCCTGTCCTGGGCAGCAACGGTAGGACCAAACGTGACCACCGCGAGCAACCCGAGCAAGACCGCATTGAGCGCCAGCAGAGCCATGACGTTCGGCTCAGTCGGCGGCCTTTGACTCGCAATCACTCGCATGGCTGAAATCCTCATGAGACAACCTGCTGAGGGCGCGTGGTGACAATGAGAGATCCCCAAAGACTGCGGACAGTCTCATCTAGTCTTGGTGCCCGCGCTTCGACGGCATCAGGCTCACCAGCATTACCAGGGCCAGCAGGACAACGATGATCAAGTAGCCCAGCCACACTGGCTGGGAGCGCTGAAGGGTGGGCGGGGGTACCGTTTGCTGGGCCCAGGCAATGGCGGGCGCGAGGATCACCGCTGAGATCGTGATCGCCGAGCCAGCCTGAACAACGAGTCTTGAGAAGCTGCGCATTGACTTTAGCATAGCGCTTTGCCAGCGGCGTCGCAAGCCGGCTGTTTTGTCTGAGGGTGACGGGCCGAGAACGGCCGGCTGATCCTCTTGAACGCCTCGGCGGGCACATACACTGTGCGCCATTTGCTTGACCGCCTCACCATCGAATGACTGTACGCATCCAATCCGACCTCTCGCAACGCATACCACTTTGTGCCGAACTCGAAGAGTTCCTCGAACAGCGCATCGGGAGGCTGTCGGCGAAGGCAATAGGCGAACACAAAGACCGCCTCGAAGCCCGGCCCAAAAAGCTTCTGCCAGCGCTGCAAGCCTCGGATATCGTCATCCGTGACCCAGCTCTCGAACTGCCGGCTCCTGCCCGTTGCTGAGCCGTACATTCGACCCTTGACATCCACCAGCAGATTCCTACCGGGCGCGTACACCACGAAGTCGAACGACTTGATCGCCTTGGGCGATTGCCCAGCGGGCATCAGCGATTTCTTGGCCTCATCAACGGCAACGTACGGCACCCGGTTCGCACGGAGGTAATGCTCGAATGCCTGCTCGTAATGGAATCGGCGCTGGGCCACGGCGGGAGAGTACAGGTCGTCGATGCTTCAGATCTCTGACCACCAGGATAACGTTCCATGGGCGGCACTGCGAGGCTGTTTCTTGATTTGCCCGCAGGTTTGTGGCGCCCCGAGGCTCGCGTCGCGAGCTTGGGCACCTACCGAAGATCAGCAGAGTCCTTTGCTCCAAGAGTGCGGTAGATCTCGGTCGATGCATCGGACTGGTTGAGGGTATAGAAGTGGATTCCTCGTACATCGTGGTCGATGAGGTCGCGGCACTGCTCCGTGGCCCAGTGGATCCCCACCCGCTTGACCGCTTCGGGGTCATCCTGGCAGCGGGAGATCTGCTTCAGGAGTGGCGCGGGGAAGCGTGTGCCGCCGGCCAGCTCAGCCATCCGATGCAACGTCTTCACCGAGGTAATGGGCATGATGCCTGCGACCAACGGCACCTTGATTCCCGCCAGGTCACATCGGGCGCACCAATCGTAGAACGCGCGATTGTCGAAGAACATTTGCGTGCAGACGTAGTCCGCCCCGGCATCAACCTTCTCCTTGAGATGATCGAGGTCTTTCAGGGCGTTGGGGGTGTCGGGGTGCCCGTCGGGGAACCCGGCGACGCCGATGCCGAAGCCACGGGAATCGGGGTGACCGCCGCGCTCGCTAAATCGGCGGATGCACTTGACCAGATCAATAGCGTACTTGA
Organism: Planctomycetota bacterium; assembly: GCA_027295435.1. GTDB lineage: Bacteria > Planctomycetota > Phycisphaerae > Phycisphaerales > SM1A02 > JADFFQ01. The sequence goes on from JAPUKX010000268.1 coordinate 5,861, forward strand.
ACTCGTCATTCGAACGGTCGTAGTTGAGCATTCCCCGCGGTGGGTCGCCGTGCAGGGCAACGATGTTGGAGATTCCGCGCTGAGCGTAGCGGTCGAGGATTCGCTGGATCTCGTCGGCGGTATGGCACACACACGTCAGGTGGGGCACAGGATCGAGGCTGGTGCGTTCGGTCAGCCGAACGACCAGATCGTGGGTTTGCTCTCGGGTGGAGCCGCCGGCTCCGTAGGTCACCGAGACGAACGACGGCCCCAGCGCCTCGAAGTCACTGATCTTTCTGAACAATGCCTCCCAGCCGGTGTCAGATTTCGGCGGGAAGAACTCGAAGCTCAACGTGATCGAGTCCCGCTGGAAGATGTCGTTGATGTGCATAGACCACCATCGTAGACAGTTGAGAGCCGCTTCGATGCGCAGAGACTACGGAGTGATACACTGCTGGTCAGCCAACTCCCCAAGGTACCGCCGACAATGCCCTCTCGCGCCAGGATTCCCCGTCCGACTGTCAAGCGGCTGAGCCTGTATCTGCGCGAGCTTGAGTCGCGGGTCGAGCTGGACCAACAAACCATCAGCTCGAAGCAATTGGGTGATGCCCTCGGACTGACGGACGCGCAGGTTCGAAAGGACCTGGCGTACTTCGGTCAGTTCGGCCACCCCGGGATCGGCTATCGGGTGAGCGAGCTCACCGAACGCCTTCGCCAGATCTTCGGAACGGATCGGAAATGGAATGCCGCAGTGATCGGGGCGGGAAACATCGGCCGGGCGCTGATGACCTATCAGCGGTTCCGGCGCAAAGGCTTCGAGATCGTTGCGGTGTTTGACAACGACGCCGACGTCATCGGCCGGATGACTTCCGGGCACCGCGTTCGGCCGATGGAGGATCTGCCGGACCTGGTTCGGGAGCGGGATATCAAGATCGGCATCGTGACCGTGCCGGCCGGGGCCGCACAAGAAGTTGCTGACGCGCTGATCGACGCGGGGGTGCTGGGCATTCTGAACTTTGCCCCGATCCGCCTCGACGTGCGCGACGCCGTGAGCATCACCAGCGTGGACTTCTCGGTTTCACTTGAACAGCTCGCGTTCCAGGTCTCGCTGGGCCTGACCGGATCACTCGATGAACGCGATGAGCCGACGGCGCCACGCGAGGGATGACCCGCGGCGCCCTTGCCCCCCGCGGTCCAACAACCGGAGCAGCGCCCATGAAGCACAAGACATGGTTTCGACTCGTGCTCAAGGCCATCGGCGTGCTGCTCATTGGCTTGTCGCTCCCAGGGCTCGCAACGTTTTTCGGTCTGTTCCTTGTGCTGCTTGCCGCCAAGCCATTCGGGGGAACGGGTTTCGCTGGCTGATCCGGTTGGATGTGGATGGTGTATCTCGCGCCCTACAGTGGCAGCATCGTTCAACTCGCCATCGGCGTCTATTTGCTCTTTGGCGGCAAGTGGATCGTCAACGTGTGCATTCCATCCAACCGGCCGTACTGCCCGGAATGCGGCTACGATTTGTCGAAGGCAGCCAGCGCGAACTGCCCGGAGTGCGGCGTGAAACTGCCACGCGACAATTCGACCGGATGAGGCAAGCCACCACGCGGACGTTGGCGGAGAAGTGATCCGCGGGTGGTATCGGGGCCTCTATTCAAGTTCTCACCAACGGCTCGGGATCTCTCAGTGCGCGTCACAAGTTCGGCACGTGCATGAGCATCGGCCTCTGGACGCGGGTACCGCGACTGGGGCGGCGCCGGTCAACCAGCTCGTTGAGCGGCTCACCGTTCACCAGGCGCGCAGGGAACCGTCTCATCAACTCCTCGACCTGGGGACTGTAAAGACCGCTCTGCGGATCGATGGCCGTGCGATCAAACACGCCGACGGTCACGCTGCTCAGTTGCTTGTCATCGTCGTGGTGGAAGTAGGCTTCGAGCCCTTGAGTGCGGAGCCGGGCGACATATGCCTCAGCTTGCCGGTGAATCTCTGCCAGCGTCAATTGGCCGCTCTCGAAGTCGCCCCACACTGCTACCTCAAGCGTGTACAGGGGATCAACGTTGGGATAGCGCTTCCGGACCGAAAGAAGTTCAAGGGGATGGAATCGCCCCTGGGCCGACCGCAGGTTGATGCGGCTGAGCATCGCGCGCGGAAATACTCGGCGACCGCGACTGGTGATCTGCTTGATCTGTTGCAGGTCTCGCTGAGCAGCGGGGCTCCGAGGACTCTCGTACTCCCCGTAGACCACGAGAGACCCCCTGGAGGTTCTATGGACGCGGGGTGTGGCCAGCTCCGGGGCGAGGGTTTGCAGCTGTTGAATCATGTTGGCCGCCGCCTCGGCATGTCCTTCCTCGGCGAAGGTGGCAAGGACGACGGTCCAAACGCGCGTCGGTATGGTGCTGCGAGCAGCCGTCCGCTCCGCCCGCTGCCCGGCTTCTGAGCGACGGGCCTGCGGCTGCCCCGCGCCGGACCTACCGGTAGGCAGCGGCCTGAGTCGGGCCCAATCGTCACCCCAATCATCGCCCCCCCACGTCGAACCATTCTGGCCCGATGAGGCTGTTGCGCCTTGGGCCAGGCTTCGGGGGTGAGGGGCGAGGCCGGAGTGGGCCAACGGAGCTTGATTGCACGCTCCGATCACGCATGCCCAAACGCCGGCCGCAAGGGTGTAGCAGACGTTCTTATAGGGTCTTGATCGGTTCATGGTCGCTCGTGACTTAGGCAACACGCCGGGGGCGATTCGTCCGCCGCCCGCTGCGCTCCCAATCATAGGTTCGTCGAACGAGGCTGTTGATGTCGCACCAATGTGGCGGATCGGCCGAAAGTTCAAGCAAAGCAGCTCGCGCCGACGATAAGCACGACGTGGTCGTCGGGCTTCGCGGCCACGCCTCAATACCGCAAGACCGGCTGGCGTAGCGCGGCTTGGCGGCTGCAATGGAGCTGTTCTGATGCCCGATATCTCTTCCATTGGGCACGGCTCGGTGGGACCAATCAATCGAGCGACCGGCGCCTCGGGCGACCCAGGCGCGCTCAAGGCCGGTGATCTCGGTGAACGTCACGGCGATCGCGTCGAGCTGTCCCAGCACGCCAGGCTGCTGGATCGACTCCGGCAGATGCCGGATGTGCGGGTCGAACTCGTTGAAGAGATCCGCAGCGCAATCAACGAGGGACGGTACGAGACGCTGGAGAGACTCGAAACCGCCGTCCAGCGGTTGCTCGACGAGCTGCACGAGTAGGTAGCTCGGCGAGTCCCCTTCGCGATCAGATTTCGAGTCCATGCTCCGCCGGCATCTCGGGGCTGTGGCTGCAAGAGTGGATGGCCTGGCGCTGCGACCCACGCGCCAATCATTCGGAAAGCAATCCAAGCTGGCGGTATTTCTCGCGGTACTTGCGATACAGGGTCTTGTGGCGATTGCCCAGATCGATGCGGCGCCCATCGATGAATGCGACAAGGATGTCCGTAGTGATCTGCAACGGATCGCCGGTGGTGATGATCAAGGTCGCGGCCTTGCCTTCTTCGATGGAGCCGTGTGATCCGCCGAGACCGAGGACCTGGGCCGCCTCAATCGTCACAGCTCGCATCGCCGCATCTCTGGGCAGACCGAAAGCAACGGCCGTCGCAGCGTTCTGACTCAGGCTGCGCTCGTGAGCCGGCGAGGACCCTGAGGCGATCACGAAGCGTATTCCCGCTTCGTGGAGCTTAGCCGGCAATGTAAAGGGGCTGTCGAATGGAGCATGGCGCCGCCGAGGTAGGTGGTGCAGGCCGGTGATTACCACCGGTACGTTGTGCTTGGCAAGCAGCGGTATCGCGCGATCCGCCTCCCGGCCGCCGACGATGACAATGCGAAGATTCCGCCGAACGGACCAGGCGACCGCTGATTCTATCTGTCCTGGCGAGGAGGCTCGCACGAACACCGGCTTCTCGCCGCCGAGCACAGCTCGCATCGCTTCAAAGCGCAGATCGGTGGACTGTGTGGCGTCGGCGTCGCGGGCCTGGATGTACGCAGCGGCGTCATCAAAGAGACGCTCGATAGCCTCGAGGTTCTCCTTGATCTGCTTCCTTTGCTCCTTTTCGCTGGGGCTGTCTGCCCGGCCGCGGCGCGTTGGCTCGGTGCGCGGCCAGTGAATCACCAGACCGGCTTCGGCATCGATGGCCATTTGTTCCCAAGTCCACCCGTCAAGGCGAATCGTTGAGCAGCGGCCGGAGACCAGCCCGCCGCGTGGAAAGACCAGCGCGGTCAGGATTCCGCTCGCTCGAGCGACCGGGATGAGATCCGAATCGGGATTGATCGCTACCGCAGCCCGCACCTCCGGAGTCACGCGGCCATACTCGGTATGGTCGATCGTCACCGCAACTGCTTGAGTCTCAACCAGTCCGAGCGCTGTGTCAGCGGAGATCAACCCAGGGTAAACGTGCAGTCCCTCGGCGTTAATCACCGTCGCGTTTTCAATCTGTGGGTGATCGCCTTGGCCAACATCGGTGATCCGCCCCTCGCGGAAGACGACGTAGCCGTCGGCCAGCGTTGGGGCTGAGATGGTGTGAATGGTGGCGCCGGCCACAACAATGGGCCGGCTCTGGGGCGGGGCCGGAATCTGGCGTGATTGGGCAAACGCTGAGGTGCCGGGCACAAGCGCCGCCACCGCCGCAACGAAGACCAGCGGCAGCTCGTGAAGCAGGGCGCAGAGGCGACACCCGGGAGCCGCCCGGCCGGGTAACGTGTGAATACCGATCGCGATGTGATGAATCCTCATTCGTCCTGACTCCAGCAGCAGGAGTAGGGTGGGTCGGGATCGTTCCGTTTGATGTCGGGTTCGGTTGCAGGCTGCGTCATCGGTTGCGTTGCCGGCTCCTGAGGCGGCTTCGGTTTGCCGTGGGCATCCTTGAGAATCTTTTGAATCAGGCGTTGGCGCTCAGCCTCGGCCCATATCCGAAGCGCCTGGTCGTGGTCGAGATCAAAATACTTGGCCCCCTCAATCCAAGTTTGCTCGCATCGGGCGTAGGAGCTCAACGGGCTCTCCGACCAGATCACAAAATCCGCATCCTTGCCGACTTCGAGTGATCCGGTGCGATGGTCGATGTGCAATTGCCTTGCCGGATTGATCGTGACGAATTTCAAGGCCTCGTCCTCACCAAGTCCGCCGTAGCGGACAGCCTTGGCGGCTTCGGTGTTCATTCGGCGGGCCAGCTCCGACGAATCGGAGTTGAACGATACCAGCACGCCCACGTCGTGCATGAGCGTCCCGTTGTAGGGGATGGCGTCCATGACCTCGACCTTATACGCCCACCAGTCGCTGAAGGTGCTGGCGCCGGCCCCGTGCGCGGCGATGGCCTCGGCAACCTTGTACCCTTCCAGCACGTGCTGAAAGGTGCCGATCGTGAAGCCGAACTCCTCGGCCAGGCGAATGAGCATGAGGATCTCGTCCTGGCGATAGCTGTGACAGTGCATCATGCGTTGACCGCTGAGAATCTCCACCAGCGCGTCCAACTCCAGGTCGCGCGCCGGCGGCATGGTGTGCGCTCGGTCGTCCTCCTTCATTGCTCGATACCGATCCCACCGGGCCTGGTATTCGCCGGCGGCGGTAAACGCATCGCGGATGATCGCCTCGACGCCCATGCGAGTATTCGGGTACCGATCTCGGGATCGCTTTACGTTCTCACCCAGGGCGAATTTGATCCCGCCGATGGCGTCGTGGATGCGGAAGTCGTCGGCGCTGCCCGACCATTTGAGCTTGACCACACTGTTCTGGCCGCCGATGGGATTGGCTGATCCGTGCAATTGGTTGGCCGCGGTCAGCCCGCCGGCGAGTTCGCGGTACCAGTTGATGTCGTCCGGATTGACCACATCACCGATGCGCACCTCGGAAGTGATCGCTTGCGTCCATTCGTTGACGCCGCCGCTGACGCCAGTGTGGGAATGACAATCGATGAGACCGGGCGTGACGTGCTTGCCGGTCCCGTCGATGCTCTGATCATAATGACCACCCAGTTCGAACGCGCCGGATCCGATCGCGGTGATCTTGCCATCAACAGCTGCCAGCCAGCCCTTCTCGATGACACCGCCCGATCCGCAGGTCCAGATGGTTGCATTGGTGATCAGGATTGATCGAGGTTGCGGGAACGCGGTCAGTCCGAAGGCTCCCAGGGGATGGACGAGTTGCTCCGGCGGTGGCTCGATCGCCTCCTCTTCTTCCTCGTCTTCTTCCTCGTCCTCTTCGTCGTCCTCTTCGTCGCCCTCTTCGTCGCCCTCGCCTTCTTGGCCGTCTTCAGTCTCCTCGCTCTTGTCATCGTCGTCAGCATCCCGCTGACCGTTAGGCTCAGAACCGACGGGAGCCGGTTGAGCTTCCTCGTCGACGGGCTCAGCGTCGCTGTCTTGGTCGGCCGACGGTGCAATGGTGAAGGTGAACTGCTCGCCGTCGGGCAAGACGCCCGCGCCGACGATCGTGCCTTCGGTCAGTACACCTGCCAGCCGAACATAGCCTTCGATTTCAAAGACCCGGCCGTCCATCACGAACGACAGGCGATCATGCTGGAAGACGACCTTTTTGGCCTTGACCTTGGAGCCGTCCGGCAGATGCACGGCCAGCTTCGCCTTGACGGTGTCGATGTCGACGGGTGCCTCTAAACCGGAGTCAGTGCGCAGGGTCGCCTTGCCCACAATCTTGAGATCCGGATCCTTTGACACTTCATGCCGACGCCCATTGATCCAGGTGTCTCGGATCTTTGGCTTGCGTTGGAACAGCGAGCCTTCGACCACCACGAGATTGGCGACCTTTCCCGCCTCAATCGTGCCCATGATGCGGTTTAGCCCCAACAACTTCGCTGGAGTAGTCGTCAAGGCGGCCAGCGCGTCATCCTCACTGAGCCCGTACCGGATCGCTTTTCGCAGAACGGACAGAAAGTCGCTTCGTTTCTTGAGCCGATGCGTGGTGAGTGCCACCGTGGCACCCGCGTCCAGGAGACGACGTACGTTGGTCGGCGCCTGCTCCCACGTCATCATCTCGCGAAGAGTGACGTCGTCCGCTTCAAGCGGAGACGATACCTCAGGCCGGTCTGGATATTTCAGCGGCAGGATGATCGGTAGCCCCGTAGCGACGACCTGTTCAAGGCGACGGAACTCAACGCCGCTGCCCAGAAACATCGCATCGAGATCAAACTCACGGGCGATGCTGGCGGCCCGTTGCGCATTGTGCTCATCCGTGACGTCAAACAGCACCGGCTGGCTGCGCCTAATCACGTCGCCGAGAGCCTCAAGCGCATCGGCGCGGATCGGAGGCTCGTGTCCCAACGGGTCGCCCTGCCAGACCCGCTGGCATGCCGCGTGCCACTGTGCATCGTAGAGTGTCTGGCGGACCAGCGCGATCGCGCCCATCAGCGAGCCGGGGTAGGTCGCGCTGCTCCAACTGCCGCCGTGGTCAAAGCCGATGGCCATAGCGGCCCGCTCGCGATAGGCCAGAACGTGTTGGTCCTCATCCGCCAGCGCGACCACGACGCCGCTACCGCGGAGCACGCCGGCCGATGGATAGACGGCCGCAACGGTGAACCCCAAGCTCCGCAGATCCTTACGCAACGAGGTATCCGGGGCCGGCTGATCGACCATCCGTACCTGCGGATGAACGCGCTGGTTCCAATGCGCGCCGGCCCCATCGGGAATCTTCTCGACATCGACCAACAGCGCCGCGTCGATGAGACCGGGGTAGACCGTCATGCCATCCCCCGGCCAGATGCGCGCTTCAGGAGGAATATCGAGATCGTCGCCCACGGCCTCTATCACGCCCCCGCGGATGACGATCGACGCGTTCTCGATCCGTCGTCCGGGCGCGATGACGACCGTCGCGCCGATGATGGCATGGGTTCGCAAATCAGCCGGTCGAATCCCGTTAACCGGAGCGGTCTGGGCCAAGCTCGGCGCTGCCGCCGCCATCACCACGAAGATGCTCAGGATTCTCCAGCGCATCGACAGACTCCGTCCCGGACAAAGAGAGCAATCCTAGCAGAATCCGCGGGTGTGATGTGCCGCCTCAGCCGGCGGATTGATCCATACGCCCTGTCTTCGATTCCTAGAAGCAGGTGCCGCAGGGGTTGCCGCTGGCCACCGAGCACCACGCGCCGAGCATGGCTCCGAGGTCAAACGCATCAACGCACCCATCGGGCACATCGCCCGGCCCGGTGAGGTCGGCCGGGAAGGGCGGGACCGAGGTGAAGTAGACGACGTTGGTGATCCCGCCGCCAAGAGGACCTGCGATACCCCACTGAAGGTTGGCGAAGCCCCGGATGTGCTCGCCGTTGGCGACGTTGAATTGGGCCACCAGGACGCGGCCGTTTCGATCCGGCTCGCCATATGGTGCCGGCGGGATCGTCACCACTGCCGAATTGGCAATGGTCCAGTCGGTGCCGACGGCCCAGTCCGGAGGAAAGGTCAGGCCCCAGCCGAAGATGTACGGGCCGTCTGTTTTCGGATCAATGACGGGGGTGTAGCCCGCCGCGTTGCCGATGGTCATGAACGTGTCGAAGGTAAGGCCGGTCGGGTTAAAGCTCCAGCCGGAGGAGTTGTCGGCGATGGGGCCGCCACCGTCCCCTGCGCCGCCGAACAGCGCCTCATACAGCCCGCTGCCCGGAGTTATGCCGTCGGCCAGCACGTTCTCGACGGTCATCGGCGTGCCATCGAGCGCCACCCCGATGGCCGTCATCCGGTCGTTGGGATCATTGAAGTGGGCGTATACGCGGTACACGTCACGAAGTTGGCCGTCGGGAATGTTGCCGTCAAACTCCGCATCGGATGTGTTCCAGTTGTTGGCGAACAGTTCGACGGTGAGCATGACGAAATCTGCCGAAGCCGTGGCCGCGAGCACAAACACGCCACAGATACCTGCGATCGCGGAAACCCAGATCTTCTTCATTTCGCGGACCTCCTCTGCTTGAGCTCGATGATCGCAACGAGATTCAGCGGGCCGCAATCGAGAAGCAGTTGCCGTCTCTCAACACTGTATCCAACATACCGCGATTGTGGGTAGAGTCAACACACAAATGGGCCGTTTTCGCCACCGACATTCTGCAAGACCGGAGACTTTTTGGTGTCCGGTCGGGCCCGTCGAGGAACCCGCTGTGGCGGAAGGTCCGGGCAATCGGGAACTACTGCCTTCGGCCATCATCTTCGTGCTTCCGGGCGGATGATCCTCATTGCGCGCGTCGATCATGTTCAGGGGTGACGGCATCTATGCCGCCTCTCTCTTTGTCCGG
>JAPUKX010000269.1 GCA_027295435.1 Planctomycetota bacterium
CAGCCCGTCACTGATCCGACCCAGCCTCCGCGTCAAAAGGCCCGGCCGAAGCGCCCGTCGCTTATGCGCCCTTACAACGCAACGGAATATCGGGCCGAAGCGGTCTAATCGATATCACCGGAATAGTTTCGCCGAACCGATTCGCTGCACCGCGACCCCTACCGCCGCCCGTGCGTGCATGAACCCACGCCCCAAAGTGGCCGATGATCAATACGGGAGGCGTCCCTCCAGGCGTGTTGAAACGCCCGGATTTCCCTTGGGTGGGCGGCGAGGTGCCCAAAACGGCCATGTGGACTATCTTCACGCGCAAGTCCAACGACCCCTCGTACGATGAACTCGGCGCCCTTCCCGCCGCAGACGTGGTCGTTCTCGATGCGCCGCGGCCCGGTCCCCGCAAGATCACCAATCCTATCGCGACGATCGAGCATATCGGACCAACAGCCGTGGCCACCGTGACGGTCGACCAGTTGTCGCCCAGCGAGGGCATCGCCCAGTTGGGCGAGCTGCTCAACGACTTGGCCGAAGCAGGGGCGAAAAACTTTGTGCTGGACATGCAGAACGTTCAGCACATGGATTCGGACTGTGCTACCAGCCTGGTCAAGTCGCTAAACAAGCTTGCCGGAGAAGGCGGGCGGATCGCTGTGGTCAACCCCGACCACAGCATCCAATCTCTGTTCCAGACGACTCAGCTCGATCGGTCGTTTCCGCTCTGCCACGATGTCATGGCTGCTCTGGCTGCGGTCGAGCGCAACCTACAAAATGTCTGATTGGCCTTGGGCAGCATCATCGGCGTCGCCGGCCTCGGCGGCGGCGAGGTCACTCGTAGCCGGCTGCACTTGGCCTCGCACGTGCTTCAGCCCGCGGCGCTGGTCCCGAAGCCGGCGGCTCTTGCCCAGGCGCTGGCGAAGGTAGTACAACTTCGCCCGCCTCGCATCACCGCGCCGCACCACCTCGATCTTCGCAATACGCGGTGAGTGCAGCGGAAAGATCCGCTCCACCCCTTCGTTGGCCACGATGCGGCGAACGGTGATTGTCCGGTTGATTCCCCGTCCACGTTGGGCAATCAGCACGCCTTGATAGACCTGGATTCGCTCCTTCTCCCCCTCGATGATTCGCACGTGCAGGCTGAGCGTGTCTCCCACGCTGAACACCGGGAAATGATCCGCGGGCTTCAACTGATCGGCGACGATCGTTTCGATGGTTTCCTGAGGGTTCATGGGGGGTGGTACGCAAGTAAGCTGGTGTGAGGACTGGTCACTTAGGTGACCAGTCCTGTGTTGAGCAGATCGGGGCGACGCTGCCGGGTCCGCTCGATCATCATACTCTTTCGCCACTCGTTGACGGCCTGGTGGTCGCCTGCGAGCAGAACTTCGGGTGCCCGGCGGCCTTTCCAGACCTGAGGTCGGGTGTAGTGAGGCCCCTCCAGCAGTCGCCGGCCCTGCGGCTCGCGGGCGGCAAACGAATCCTCGGCCGTCGAGTCCTTGTGCCCCAGCACCCCCGGGATCAGCCGGACAACCGTGTCGATCAGCAGCATTGCAGGGATCTCGCCGCCGCTGAGCACGTAGTCGCCGACGCTGAGTTCAAGCGGCTCGAGCTCCTGTATCACTCGCTCATCAACCCCTTCATAATGGCCGGCGATCAGAAGCAGCCGTGGGCTCTCGGCCAGCCGTTCGACTCTGGCTTGCCCAAGGCGCTCGCCCTGAGGCGTGAGCAGGATACGTGTTGCAGCCCGACCGTCTTGGGCTTCGATCGCCATGACCGCGTCATGAAGCGGTTGACACATCATCACCATGCCGGGCCCGCCGCCGAACGGTCGATCATCGACTTTGCCGTGCTTGCTGTGGGCCCAGTCACGGATGTTGTGCACGTGGTAGGTGACGAACCCCCGTTCCGTTGCTCGGGCGAGGATGCTGGCAGTGAGCACCTGCCCAAACATCGCCGGAAACAGGGTGAGGACGTCGATCCGCATGGTGATAGCTGTCCGCGTTCAGCAATCAGCCATCAGCTACGGCCGTCGCCGACCGCTGATCGCTGCCGGGTGACAACCTCTTGCCCGGCTTGGGATCACAGCCGACGCGTCGCAGCAAGCTGGCGACGGTCCGGCTCGGCTGAGCGCCGACGCTGAGCCAGTAGTCAGCCCGCGGGATGTTGACGCTCAGCTGTCGATCATCGGGCGCCAGCGGATCGTACCAGCCGATCTTCTCGATGACGCGGCCGTCGCGCGGGGATCGGCGGTCCATCGCGTTGATGCGATAAAACGGCCTATGTCGGCGACCCATGCGCTTGAGACGTAACACGACCATCGTGATCTCCCTCGCCACCCGCTTGCCCGCGCCGTGGGGCCCTGCGGAGGCGAATCGCAAAGCATAGCAGTCATAGGCCGGCGATCAAGCCGCCGAGCCGCCGAGCAAGGCTCCCAGGGCGCTCACATACAGGCCCGCCACGACGTTGATGATGCCAATAACGATGTCGCCGATCGGGGTGAAGAAGATCGCCATGAGCACAAACATGCCGAACAATTGGGCCTGCGGGTGGTTGTAGAGCTCGCGGGCTTTGCGTGAGAGCCCGGCCAGGATCCGCGAGCCGTCCAGTGGTGGGATGGGCAGCAGGTTGAGCAGGGCCAGGACAATGTTCAGCCAACCGCCGGTCCACAGAAAGGTTGCCACATTTTCGTGCATGGGCTGGGCTGTCGGCCCGAACCGCAGCCACAGACTCATGCCCGTCAGTGCCGCCAGGGACAAAAGGATGTTCATTGCCGGCCCGGCGAGGGAGACCAGCACGTCGCCATACCTGCGGTTACGAAACCGCCCGGGATTGACCGGCATCGCGCCCCACGCGATGCCGATGACGGCGAATATCAGCAGCGACATGCCGCCCATGTGGACCAGTGGGTTCACCGTCATGTGGCCCGATCGCCTGGGCGTGTCGTCGCCCTGCCACAGCGCGGCCCAGCCGTGAGCCAGCTCGTGCAGCACGATCGAGAAGATCACCCAGAAGATCCAACTGACCAGCTCGACGGTCTGGCCCGCCTGGTACAGATTATGCACCCACCAGTTCATCGTCGTCTCGTTGCTCTACGGCGAAGGTGACCTGCGGATAGGCATCCACAGCGATCACAGATATCAGCCGCGCGCATCATAGCCGCGAATG
>JAPUKX010000027.1 GCA_027295435.1 Planctomycetota bacterium
GCATGACGCTCCGTCGATAACGGACGTGATGGGCGTCAGGGACGGTCAGAAGTAAACTGGCTGGCGAACGATGATCAACGAAATCACATGCCGTACACGGCATGGGCTATATGCTTGGGGCGGCACGCGAGTACGATCCGCTCATGTGGTCTGTCGCGGATGTCGCTGATGCGCTCGAGGCCGGATTCACGCGCGAAGACGCACGGCTGCGCGAGGAGCAGGCCGTCTATGGTCTTGATGCCCTCGATGAACTCGATCTTCATCCCGTCATCGCGCGCGCGTTTGAGGGGGCAGCGTACGGCGTTTTCCGCGAGCAGCGCTATCCCGCCGACCGACGAATGACCCGCGAAAGCGAAGGTGAACGATGTGATTTCGTGCTCACCCCCGATGGTCGGCCGTTGGCGGTTCCCGCCCAAGAGCCCACACTGTTTGATCCGCCAGACGCGGTTGGACTGGACCAGGCGTTCTGGCTCGAGGTCAAGGTCGTTGCCCAGTTCACGACCAATGGCCCGAACCGCAACTACTCGTCCCAGCTGCTGGGGGCCGTCCAGAGCGACGTCGGCAAGCTGAGCCGGGAAATGGGAATCATCCACTGCGGCGTATTGGTCGTGCTGTTCACCCAGGATCAGCGTATCGCGGAGCACGATCTGGCCGCTTGGCTGGCCCGCTGCCTCGACCGAAGATTGCCCATCGGCTCGCCGAGCACGCGCGAGTTCACAATCACCGACCGTCTCGGCAACGGGGTGTGTGTGATCGCCCTGTACCCTGTGCACCACCGGTAGCTGCTTCGGAGAGAACCGCCAAGGGAGGAACGACCAACTGCCGGGCATTCACTTCATACCACCCTGCTGGATCACTCGAAGGATGATGCGAGCCGCCTCCTCGGCGGGGTTGTGATTGGCGAATCGCAGGCACACCCGATGCAGCTCCTCGCTCTGAACGGCCGCGTTCTTTGAATCCAGCAGAAACCGCGTCGCCTGCTTCACGATGGGCATGGGTCCACCGGCGTAAGGAACGAACTCCGGCACGATTTCCCGCTCGGCAATGATGTTCGGCAGCAGTCGATACGAAGTGCGGAGCATCAGCTTCGCCCCCAGCCAGGACAGCCAGCCGGTCTTGTACACGCCGATCATCGGCTTACGCTGCAGCGCGATGTCGAGCGTAATCGTCCCGGAGACCGCCAGGGCGAGATCGCACCACGCGATTACCGCGTCGGCGAACCCGGTGATCATGTGCAGCCCGGTGGGGAATACCTTCACCTTCTTGTGAATGATCCTCGCCATCCGGGGGTCGGTCGCCACAATCACTCCGCGCATGCCTGCGTGGCGGTCCTGCAACTCGTTATAGACATCGGCTAGCAATCGCACGTTGGCCCGGACCTCTTGGCTGCGCGAGCCGGGGAAGAGCGCCAGCCGAGGAGCCCCTTGGGGCAACCCGTGCATGCGCTCGCGCAGATCCTCGAGCTTGAGGGTACGGTTGATCGAGGGATGACCGATGAACTTGGCGGGCACCCGTCGTTCGGTAAACCACTGCTCCTCGAACGGCATCAAACACAGAACCACGCTGGTGAGCCTGCGAAGTTTGGCGATTCGCCAGCGTCCCCATGCCCACATCTGCGGAGCTACCAGATGGATGATCCTGGCGCCGGCGGAGCGCATCGCCTTGCTGATAGGGAAGTTGGCTGCGGGCGAATCAACCGGCACATGCGCCACCACCCGATGCTGTGAGGCCCAACGCTTGATTCGTTTGACGTGCTTCCGCAGGATGAGCGATCGGTTCAGGGCCTCCAATCCCATCGCGCTGCTTTCGACGGTCCGTTCGATAAGCGTCGCGCCGGCCTGTTGCATCTGCGGTCCGCCCGAGGCGAAGATTCGTATTCCCGGCTCCCGCCTCAGCAGCTCGCGAATCACAGGGGCCGCATGGGCGTCACCGCTCGGCTCGAACGCGGTGAACAGGATCGTCGGCCTTTCCTGCGCACGTTGGGGCGACGTGCTTGCACCGCCGGTTGAGTCCTGATCTTCTTGCCCTCGCCCGGGATGCTTCATCATCTGTCTCGCAGGCTGGAGGAAGGTCCGCGCGTCGCAGCCGAGCTCGCCAACAACGCATACGATACGCCCATGCCCGCACCCCTGCATCAACTGCTGCGCACACGGCTTGGGATACTGGGGGCGGCGGCATTGATCACCCTCCTGGCCGTCGGACTGCTTGCGATCAGCCGGCTCGGATCACCGGCCGCCGAACCCGCCCCGACGCTTCACCCCGCGCAGATCCAGCCGCCTCCGCCCGTCCTGGGGTTTGCGATCAACGTCCACCATATCAGCGATCTTCCGCTGTACCTTGGAGCGATCGACGAGATCGCCGAGCTCGGCGCTAACGCATTGCTGGTCGTCACCCCGATGTACCAGCAACGGATCGATTCGACTCAGATCCAGTTGCTCCCGGACAAGTGTCCTACGGACGACCAGCTCATTGCCATTCTCACCCATGCGCGCAGCCGGGGGCTTTACACCTCGCTTCTGCCGATCGTCCTGATTGAGTTCCCGCAGGAAAAGGATTGGCGGGGCGTGATCCAGCCGGGTGATTGGGACGCGTGGTGGGAGAGCTACGACCGGTTTATCGACCGATTCCTCGGCATTGCCGTCGCCGCCGAGGTCGATCTGCTGTCGGTGGGCAGCGAGCTGAACTCTACCGAGGGCGACCTCGAACAATGGCGCCGCATCGTCGATGGCTGTCGCAGGCGATTCGATGGCAAGCTCACGTACTCCGCGAATTGGGACCGCTACGAGCAAGTCACCTTCTGGCCCCTTGTGGATGTCATCAGCGTCAGCGCGTACTTCGAGCTGGCCAAGGACGACCCGAATGCTTCCGTCAAGAAGCTCGCCAAAGCATGGGGGCGGCAGCGCGACAAACTGTTGCAGTTCGCCGGGCGGTATGACCGGCCGTGTCTGCTGATGGAGCTGGGCTACCCATCGCTGCCCTGGGCGGCGGCCCATCCGTGGAACTATGTGGCGGGCGTCGGCGTAACCGCGGACCATGACGCCCAGGCCCGCTGCTATCGCGGGTTCTTCAAGGCGTGGAGCGACGTCTTCGCGCAGCCGGACAGCGGCGCCCTGGGGTTGTACTGCTACCTCTGGGACCCCTACGGCCAAGGCCAAGCTACCGATACCGGCTACGGCGTCCGGGGCAAGCCGGCATTGCGGATCATCACCTCCGGCTTCAGGCGAATCTACCAGTCGGTGACGGAAAACTCGGAATAGAGCGCCTTGCGTGTCGCCCTGGGCATCCGCCTGTACGATGTGCACCCGCTTTGCAAACGCTTCCACTCTCAACCGATTGTCGGATGTGACTTTCCATGCTCAAGCGCAGCCACATGTGCGGTGAACTGAGGCCCGAACACGTCGGCCAGACCGTCACCCTGGCCGGCTGGGTCAACACCTATCGCGATCAGGGCAAAGGGCTGATCTTCATCGACCTTCGTGATCGTGAGGGGCTAACGCAGGTGGTGTTCAACCTTCGGGACATTGACGAGTCCGCGGTCACCGAAGCGCGGTCGCTTCGGCGCGAAGACGTCGTCGCTGTGCAGGGTCTGGTGCGGACGCGCATCGGAGGCGCCAACCCGAAATTGCGCACCGGCGAGATCGAACTGCTTGCCCAGCAGCTTGAGGTCCTGAACAAGGCCGACACCCCGCCGATCCTCCCCGACGAGCACGAGGCCCAGAAGATCGCCGAAGAAAAGCGCCTCCCATTCCGCTACATCGACCTGCGCCGACCGCGAATGCAGCAGATCCTTCGCACGCGCCATCAGGCGGCCAAGATCGCCCGCGACTTCTTCGCCGAGCATGGGTTCATCGAGATCGAGACGCCGCTGCTGATCAAGACCACCCCGGAAGGCGCTCGCGACTTCATCGTTCCCTCGCGGCTGCACCCCGGGAAGTGGTACGCGCTGCCTCAAAGCCCGCAGATCTTCAAGCAGATTCTCATGATCTCCGGATTCGACCGCTACCTGCAGATTTGTAAGTGCCTCCGCGACGAAGACCCGCGCGCCGACCGCCAGGCGGAGTTCACCCAGATCGACCTGGAGATGAGCTTCGTCACCCGCGAGGATGTCCTGGAGATCATAACCGAGTTCATCCGCGTGCTGTGGCAAGGAATCCTGGGTGTTGACCTCGGCGAAATCCCGGTGATCAGCTACCAGCAGGCCATCAATTGCTACGGCACCGACAAGCCGGACCTCCGCTTTGGGTTGCAGCTGGCCGACATCTCGGAGCTTGCCGCACAAACCGAGTTTAGAGTCTTCCGCGACGCATTGACCAAACGCGAAGGATGCGTCAAGGCGATGCGGGTGCCTGCTGCGGCCGGCAAGCTGACTCGCAAGATGATCGAAGGATACGAGCGTCTCGCCAAGGGGAGTGGGGCCGGGGGGCTGGCGAGCGTGAAGTACACAGCAGACGGCTACCAGACCGGCATCGCCAAGTTCATCGCGCCCATCGGCGATGGGCTGGCGACGCAGCTGGGGCTGGAAGACGGCGACACGGTGCTGTTCGCCGCCGACACCGCCACCATCGCCGCCCCAACCTTGGGCGAGCTGCGCATTCAGATCGCCCGTGATCTTCTACTCATTCCCGAAGGCCAATGGAAATGCCTGTGGGTGGTTGACTTTCCCATGTTCCATTTCGACGAGCCTTCTCAGCGGTGGCAACCGGAGCATCATCCCTTCGTCATGCCCCGCGAAGATCAGATGGAGCGGTTGAGCACCGACCCCGGTGCGTGCATCTCCTCCAGCTACGACCTGGTTATCAACGGCGCTGAATGCGGCAGCGGTTCGATCCGTATCCACCGGCCCCAAATCCAGCGAACGGTGTTCGACATCCTCGGAATGACCACGGAGGAGGCCGAGCAGAAGTTCGGTTTCCTGCTGGAGGCGCTGCGCTATGGCGCGCCGCCACACGGGGGAATTGCCCTGGGTTTCGATCGGCTCATGATGCTTCTGGTCGGCACCGACAACATCCGGGATGTAATCGCCTTCCCCAAGACCCAATCCGGTCAGGATCTCATGACGAAAGCCCCAGGGCCGGCCGACGAAGCCCAGCTCCGCGAGCTCCACGTGAAGGTTGACGTCCGCAACAGCAAGCCCGAGCATTGAAGAGCGGCCCGGCACCGGAGAAACAGGCATGACGATCGACGTGACAAGTTCCGCCTTTGAACATGAAGGCTCGATCCCTTCGAAGTACACCTGCGACGGCGAAGATGTCTCTCCGCCGTTGAAGTGGTCCGCCGGCCCGCAACGCACCAGCAGCTACGCGCTGATCATGGACGACCCCGATGCGCCCGGACAGACTTGGGTGCATTGGGTAACGTGGAACATCCCCGGTACCGGCCTGCCCGAAGCCGTCACACCCGATGCGACCGACATCGCCCAAGGCATGAACTCCTGGCCAAGGACCGGCTATGGCGGGCCGTGTCCGCCTTCGGGCACCCATCGGTATTTCTTCAAGGTCTATGCCCTGGACACCCAACTTGACCTCGGCGCCAAGACAACCAAGCAGGATCTATTGGACGCAATGGACGGCCACATCCTCGCCCAAGGCGAGCTGATGGGCACCTACGCGCGGAGCCGATAGAGGGCACGCCAGCGCAGCGCCGCCCTCTCGTCGTTGACAAAGGGCATCACAGGCCCACCTTCACGGCTGGGTCACCATCGTGTCGATGATGAAATCCGAAAGGTGCATCGCCTCTCCGGCGAACTGCTTGAAGTAACGGCTGACCCCGTCGAACATCTTGTAGAACGCCTCACGATCGCCGGAAGCGATCGTACGGTTGAGCGCTTCGGCCGCATCGAGGAAGCACCGGCGGACCTCATCGCCGTAGGGATTGGTCATCTCGATCTCGGCATACAAACTCGGGTTCTGCGCGAAAAGGCGCCCGACGAACGCCAATTCAAGCCGATAGATCGGGCTTGTGAAGCGCAGGCTGTCCTCGACGGAGGCGCCAGTGCGGCGCAGCGCTTCGCCCATCACGAGCGTCGAGAAGTGAACGAGCACCTGAATGACGGCCATCATCCGGTCGTGGGTTGCGGGATCGGTTTCGATGAGTTCGAGCCCCATTTGCTGAAGCTCTTGGCGCAGCCAGGCCGTTCGGGGCCCCGGCTTGACGGGACAGACGATCACCTTTTGGCGGCGCAGCGAGTGAATGGTCGGCCCAAACATCGGGTGCATGCCGATCGCCTCGGCCCGGCAGCGTTGGGCCATCGCCTCGCAGGTGCTCTGTTTGAGGCTGTTGATGTCACACAACAGCGCCTCAGGCCGCACGTGCGGGCCGATCTCGTGCACCACGGACCGCGCCACCTCCATGGGCACGGCCACGATCACGATCTCCGCCTCCCGCACGGCTTGCGCCCGATCCCGGCCGTCGTCGAGCTCCAGCACGTCGACATGGTGGCCGCGGGCGGCCAGTTCCCGGCCCAGCAGCCGACCCATCCCGCCGTGCCCGCCCACAATCAGGAATCGCGTCGCCATTTCGGCCGCCACCGCCACCGCCGCCTGGCGAGACACCTGCTCTTGGATCCCGTGCGAGCTTTGGACCAGCGCTTGCATGAGCTGATGGGCAAGCTGCGGCGACAGGCCGACCTCCAGCGCGACCGCATTCGCTCGCTCATAGACCCCCCGCTCGCGGTCGCGATCAAACAGCGGCCGGCCACCAGCCGTCCTTGCCTTGGCGGTCGCAATGCGATGCACGACCTCGTTGCGCCTCGCCGCCGTTGCCAGCACACGCCGGTCGAGCTCATCCAGCTCCGTACGCAAGCGGGTCAGTTCATCACCTTGCTCGGCCACGGATGTTGCCCTTTCCTCAGTGGCGTCCTCGTCGGATCGTCCACAACGTGGGGCTCTGTGTAGTTATTCCCGCGCCCCAAATCGACATCCCTGCCCGGCGGCTGCTAATCTGCCAGTGATGTGCGGCATAGGCGCGATCCTGCGAACCGACGGGAAGCCGATTCCCGAGGCCTGGCTGAATGCGATCGATGCGCGTATCGCCTATCGCGGGCCTGACGGTCACGGCCGGTTCCGCGACCAGACGAAGATCAACACGCCCGATGGCAGTCGCACTCTTGAAGTCGCCCTGATCCACCGCCGGCTATCCATTATCGACCACGAAGGCGGCGCTCAGCCGATGGTGAGCAAGCGCGGCCGAGATCGCGGCGAAGGTCTGGTCGCCGTCGTATTCAACGGCTGTATCTACAACCATCGCGAGTTGCGAGCAAGACTTGAATCAGCAGGCCGTCGCTTCGTCACCGACCACAGCGACACCGAGGTGTTGATCCACGGCCATCGCGAGTGGGGCGACCGCCTGCAGGACCACCTCGAAGGCATGTACGCCTATGTCATTTGGGATCGCAAGGCGGCGTCGTTGACGCTCGGTCGTGACTTCTTCGGCGAGAAGCCGCTTTACTACCGCATCAGCAGCGATGAGGACGGTCTGCGGCTGATCGTGGTCAGCAGTGACGCTGACGCGACGGGCTCAATCCCACCGGATGCGACCGCCGCACCCGACACGGATCTGAGAGGCTGGGTCGCCCGCTATCTCCAGTTGGGCTATGCGTGGAAGGGCCGAACGATCTCTCGCGACGGCGGCGCGGTGGACAATGTCGAACCGTCAGGCCGCGATCAGGGCTACGGGTCGGGGGCGCCAGGCTGGAATCCGCCGAAGCCCCCGTCGTGGCGAGCCGACCCGGTGGAGCCGAACCACATCGAGCATCTGATCGAGCAAGCGGTCGCTCGCCGGCTCGAAGCGGACGTACCGCTGGGCTGCTTTCTCAGCGGCGGCGTGGACTCATCGCTGATCGCCTACTTCGCTAAGAAGCACAAACCGGACCTGAGCACGTTCTGCGTGAAGATGCCGGATCCACGATACGACGAATCAGCGTATGCCCAGCGCGTCGCAGCGCATCTCGGAACGGATCACACCACGCTGCACGTCTCGATCAACCCGGCCCAGGACCTCGTGAAACTGATCGACCTCCTCGGCCAGCCGTTCGGCGACAGCTCCATCTTGCCGACCTATTGGGTCGCCAAGGCAACCCGCGAGCATGTGCAGGTCGCGCTGTCGGGAGACGGCGGCGACGAGTTGTTCGTCGGCTACGAGCGATATCTGATCGCGAATCTTCTCGCTACCCACCATCGGCTGCTTGCGAGGATTCCGCGGGGGCTGTTTCGGCGGGCACATGCCAAGAGCCGGCGGCACAAGCTCGGCCGGCTCGGTGCCATGGCCCGCGAATTCCCAAGCCTTGGCCTGCTTGCGACGGAGTCGATTCTCACCCAACAGCAGATCCGTGCCCTGCTTGGCGAGTCGCTCGACGAGCCGCCGCGATGCGACCCCCCCCCGGATGGAATGGACGCTCTGGCGGCGTTACGGGCCATCGATCTGCACTCATATCTGCCTGATGACCTGCTGCGCAAAGTGGACGCCGCTTCCATGGCCGTGGCGCTCGAAGTGCGATGCCCTTATCTCGATCGCGATCTGGCCGCCGCCCTGCTCGCGGCCCCCATCGAGCAGCTCACGCGCCGGGGGCGACGCAAGGGCCTGCTCCGCCTCATTGCCCGCAAGTACCTTCCTCCTGAGACGGTCGATCGACCAAAGATGGGCTTCGCCATTCCTCTGGGGCATTGGTTTCGGACCGACTTCGGCGGGATGAGGACGCTGCTGCTCGATCATCTGCGCTCACTCGAGCCGCTGGGGCCGATTCAAGTGGACCGCCGGGTCGTCCGGCGATTCATCGACGAACACCTCTCCGGCGAGCGTGACCACAGCCATCGGCTCTTTGCGCTGCTGACGCTGGCAATGTGGGCCAAGTCGATGTGACCGTGCAATGCCCGCCCGATGCCGGTAGGCTGTGGGCGTATGAACAGGCGGACCCTCCTGCCGGTGTTGATCCTCCTGGGGCTGGTGGCCGGCGCGATGTTCGGCCAATGGTTCCTCTTCGACAGCGCCACGGGCGAGGGCGTAGCCGCCGAGCACTGGACCAAGGTCGCCGGCGACATCACGCTCATCCGGCCGTTGAAACTGATGATCATCCCGATCGTGCTCGTCAGCGTCGTGGTGGGGGTCACGTCGATCGGCGATCCGGCCAAACTGGGGATAGTCGGCGGCTCCACCGTGCTGTACTACGTCGTGACCATGCTTATCGCGGTCACCATCGGCACTACGTTGGTCTCGATCGTTCAGCCGGGTGAGATTGACGACGCGGACCGCGCGCAGCTTACGCAGGAGGCTCCCGAGCACTACACCGAATCGGATGTCGCCTCCACCATCGAGCGCGCGCAGCAGGAGAAGGCGACGAATCTCCCCCGGGCATTCCTCCAGGTGCTCCGCCAGATGATTCCCGAGAACCTCTTTGGCGAGATGGCCGGCGGGCGCACGCTGGGGGTGATTTTCTTCGCGCTGCTGCTGGGGCTGGCCCTGGCCGCAGGCGGGGAGGCCACGGCTCCGGCGATACGGGTCTTCGAAGCCCTGTTCGATGCCATCATGCGCCTCGTTCAGTGGATCATCTGGCTCACCCCCATCGGTGTGTTCTTCCTGGTGGCGTGGACCGTCGGCCGCATCGGCTTCGCGAACCTTGTCGGCCCGCTGAGCAAATACATCGCCGTGGTCCTCTGCGGCCTGGCGATTCACGGCCTCATCGTGCTGCCGATCGTGCTGCTGTTGTTCACACGGCGGAATCCGTTTCGATTCATGTTCCAGATGCGTCGCGCGCTGATGACCGCGTTCGGCACCGACTCAAGCTCCGCGACGCTGCCGGTGACCATCGAGTGCGCAAAGACGGAAGGGGGATGCTCCAAGCGGGCCGCCAACTTCGTCCTGCCTCTGGGGTCCACCCTCAACATGGACGGCACAGCGTTGTATGAAGCGGTGGCCGTCGTCTTCCTGTTCCAGCTCTACGGGATTGATCTCGAATTCGGCCAGCTCTTGGTGGTGGTCATCACCGCGACGCTGGCCGCGATCGGAGCGGCCGGCATTCCCTCGGCCGGGTTGGTCATGATGGTTATTGTCATCAACGCCGTGAACACCAGCCTGTTCGGCACGGGAAAGGAGCTTCCGTTGGAAGCAATCGGAGTGATCATCGGCGTCGATCGCATCGTGGACATGTGCCGCACAACGGTGAACGTGTGGGGTGATGCGGTGGGCGCGAAGATCATTACCAGGATCGCCCCCGATCCTCCCGAGGAGTACGCTCCGCCGGCGGCATAGAGGGTCTCTCGGTCGCCCGCTTACTCGATGCTCTGGCCCGCCAGCCAGCGCTCAGCGTCCAGCGCCGCCTGGCATCCCATTCCAGCCGCAGTCACCGCCTGGCGATAGACCGCATCGGCCACATCGCCGGCGGCAAACACGCCCTCGATACTGGTGAACATCTGAGGAGGGGCAGTGAGCTTGACGTAGCCCTCGTCGTCAAGGTCGAGTCCGCAGCCTTGCAGGAACTGGGTGGCTGGAGTGTGGCCGATCGCTAGGAACAGGCCGCCACATTCGAAGTCCCGCTCCTGCCCTGACTTTACATCCTGAAACCGAACGCCGGTGATGTGGTCGTTGCCGAGCACGTCGGTGATGACGGTGTTCCAAATCACCTCGCACTTGGGGTTGTCCAGCACGCGCTTCTGCATGATCTTGCTGGCGCGGAGCTCATCACGGCGGTGGACGATGAAGACCTTCGAGGCAAACTTGGCGAGATAGGAGGCCTCCTCCATCGCGCTGTCGCCGCCGCCGATGACAACAAGCCTCTTGTCGCGGAAGATCGGCAAGGCACCGTCGCAAACGGCGCAGGCGCTGACGCCGCCGCCGCTGCGAGCCAGCCGCTGCTCGCTTTCCAGCCCAAGCCAGTTGGCCGTCGCCCCCGTAGCGACGATGACGGCGTGGGCGCGCGACGTTTCTTTGTCGCCGCCGGCGTTGACAGTCTCGAGCACGAACGGCCGTTGCTCAAAATCACACTCGACCACGTCGCAGCCTTCCACTCGCGTGTCGAACCGCAGAGCCTGCTTCTTGAAGTCCTGCATCATCTGCGGGCCGAGCACACCCTCGGGGTAGCCGGGATAGTTCTCCACATCCGTGGTGAGCATGAGCTGGCCGCCGGGCAGCACGTAGCCGCCGGTCTGCTGCGGCACACCCTCCAAGAGCAGCGGATCGAGGTTGGCGCGAGCCGCGTACAGCGCCGCGGTCCAACCAGCGGGGCCGCTACCGATGATGACAAGCTTCTCAACTTTCGACATTGTTGCAGAAGAAATCAACCGGTGTGGGAAGGGTGCTTCGGCCGCTGGGTTTCGTCAGTCAATCACGCCCTGCTTGCGGGACAGTACCGTGATCGGAGGCCAGAGCACCAGATCACCCACCGCCCCATCATCGCTGTGCTCGGCAGCGAGGTTGTCTTCGTGGTCCTGACCGAGGCCGTATACCACGCACTCGCCGGCGTCAATCCATAGACGGCCGGCGAGTGTATCGACTGAGTGACGCCCTTGCAGCAGCCGATACCGCAGCGGTCCATACTGCTCGTCGTAGGGATCGATGTCGGAGATAAGCTTTCGAACAAACTGGCCGTAGAGCTTCTCGGTTTGATCCGGGTACACGCCGAACGTTCTCTTGTATGCGCAAAGACCTGCGGCAATCGCGGATCCGTTCACCGCGGCAGCTAACTGATTGCGGAGGGTAAAGACCTCCTGAATGTTCTGCATGGAGTAGATCACTGCCGCGTAGCGAACAGGATTGGTGCGCACGAATTGCGTGCTGATATCAAGAATCGGGTCATATGCCTGGACCTGCCAGCGCCGCCACCAATCGTCATAGATCAGCGTGAGCCGCTCCTTGGAGGCTTCTAGGCTGCCATGGACCTCGGCGATCATGGACCATCGCTTGGCGGCCCCAAACTGGGTCAGCGGAGCGTCCGCCGCCTGGATCCACGCGAATGCTCTGGCGAACTGCTGCGGATCAGCCTGCTCGCGATGATCAAAGACCTCCTCCAGCAGCGCCGCGGAAATGATCTTGTCCCCCTCGGGGATCTGCAGGCGCTTGCGGTCCACACGCAGGTCAGGAATGTCGTACCAGGAAAGCTCGAAGTACTGATCCGCCTCGATTGAATCCTGATAGGTGTAGAAGACGTCACGGAAGTTTGCCAAAGCGCGGATGAGCAGTTGCATGCTGTGCATCTTTTCCCCGAGGAACTGCCGATCGCAAAGCTGGCGCAGCACCCAGTTGTGCGCGGTGGCAAGATCGAGAGCCGGCTGAATCTGTCCGGCTTCCAGGCGTCGATACATCTCAGCCGTGGCGTAAGCGGCGATGGTGTCCATCGCACGGAGGTAGGGGAACTCAGTTTGCCGTAAGCTCCCGCCGACGCCGATTGCCGCAACAAGATCCGCCTGGCGATATGCCGCCGATACCTCGCCGGCGCCGTAGGGCAGGCCGATGATGTTGCGGGTCTTGCACTTCTGGATCGCCTCGGCCATATGACCGCTGGACTCGGCCCAATCGCTAACGGCATCCCATTCGCGCATGTCGGGATGGATGGAGCTCAGGTTGAA
>JAPUKX010000270.1 GCA_027295435.1 Planctomycetota bacterium
GGGGGCGCACTTTGCCGCCCGCGTGCCCGCATAATCCGACCTCACGGACTCATGCCGATTCTCTTAGGCGCCGCGCGGTGAGTGAAGTGGCGCCGAGGCATCGGGCGAAGCCGGGTCTAACGAGCCCCGACTTGTCGGGACGAGGAAGACCCGGGTCGGTATCAAGGCATCAAGCGTCAGGCGGATTCGTCGTCAATGCGCTCGGCCTCGTCTCGCAAACGTATGGCTGACCGCGAGACGGCGTCGTAGATGCTCGCCAGCAATCCGAGCATTGGAAACTGGCCGGGCAAGGGCGTCGGCCCAAGCCGGCGCAACAGGGCATGCGGCGCGTGCTGCGGCGGCCCCAAGCGCTTCAGTTGGGCCAGCTGCCCCCCTGACCGCCAAAACGCGTCCAGGCACGCTTCGAGCGGCACCGCGCCATCTTGCGAATGGGGCATTGGAGGATCGGCGTATGCAGCGGCGACACCGTGGGTCCGCATGGCCCTGGCCTGCGCGAGCCGCTCGAGGACCCGTTCGCCCGGCATCCCGCGCAGCGACAGCATGACCAGGGGATCGTTATCAATTCGTTCGGCAAGAAGATATCCCACTGCGGCCGCGTGCTTGCACGGTTCGCTCGCCGGGCAGTCGCACTCGACGGTGAGCTGATCGGTCGACGGAACCAACTGCAACTCAAGCGACGCGAACAGGCTCCCAACCGCCGGGGGCAGCTGGTTAGCCAGCAGCATGGCCGAGTAGAAAGCCTCACCAGCCATGGCGTCGATGATCCGCTGCCACTGCTGCTCATCAAGCGTCGGAATTCGCAACTGCGTCCGGTACGGCTCAGCGGCGCGACCCTGAACGTGACCATCAACCCGGCCAGGATTGATCTGCAGCGTGATTGTCTGGCCGCGGCGAGCGTACTCCAATCCTTCGCGCAGCGGCCCCACCGACACCAAGTCCTCCAGCCGCTCCAACCACTGCTGCGAGATCCAGGTGCGGGCGATCGCCTCGTCGCCGGTTGCCCGCAATCTGATGCCGTTGCGCACAACTCGTGGTGAGAAGGGCTTCCTACCGAACGACCTGTTGAAGTTCGATGTCACGGATCAACCTCCAGGGCCGTAGCCCGCAGTCGCAGGATTTCGTGCAGTTGCTCAGTGGTAAGCTCCGTGACCCATTGCTCCCCCGAGCCAATGACGTTGTCGGCCAGGTGGGTCTTCTGTTCGATCATCTGGTCGATGTGTTCTTCCAGCGTGCCGACGCAGACGAATTTGTGCACATGCACGGTCCTCGACTGGCCGATGCGATACGCGCGATCGGTGGCCTGGTTCTCCACGGCCGGATTCCACCAACGATCGAAATGGAACACGTGGTTGGCGGCGGTGAGGTTCAATCCAATGCCGCCGGCCTTGAGCGAAAGGATGAAGATGGGCGCGGCGCCGTCGCCTCCCTGGAAGCGGTCGATCATCGGTTGACGCTTGAGCGGCGGCGTCCCCCCGTGCAGGAACATCGCCTCGCAGTCGAGGTCGTGACGGATCATCGCCGCCAGCAGGTGGCCCATCTGGCGAAACTGGGTAAACACCAGGGCCTTGTCGCCCGCCGCCAACAGCTCTTCGAGCATTTCGATGAGGCGCGTGCACTTGCCGGAACGGGCCGACAGCGGCCGATGATCATCGCTCTTGTGCGCCCAATCCACGACACCGGCGCCAGTAGCCTGCAACAGGTGGGCCGGATGGTTGCAGACTTGCTTGAGCCTGGTCAGCGTCGCCAGCACCAGCCCGCGGCGCTGGATGCCCTCAGCGCGATCGACAGCGCCGAGCATTTCATCGACGATCGTCTGATACAGCCCCGCTTGCTCCGCGGTGAGTGTCGCGTATTCTTTGGTTTGAACGCATGCGGGCAGATCAACGATCACCTCCGGGTCGATCTTGAGGCGCCGCAGCACAAAGGGTCGCACGAGGTTTCGCAGCGCTTCCGCCTGCCGGCGGTCTCGATGCCGCTCGACCGGGACGGCGAAGCGCCGGCGAAACTCACGGGCTCCGCCGAGATAGCCCGGATTACAGAACTCCATGATCGACCACAGATCGTTGAGCCGGTTCTCCACCGGCGTGCCGGTCATGGCCACACGGCGCTGGGCCGGCAACTGCCGGATCGCCGTCGCCTGCTGGGTGGGCGGATTCTTGATGTATT
Organism: Planctomycetota bacterium; assembly: GCA_027295435.1. GTDB lineage: Bacteria > Planctomycetota > Phycisphaerae > Phycisphaerales > SM1A02 > JADFFQ01. The sequence continues at coordinate 2,167 of JAPUKX010000270.1, forward strand.
GAGCCTCGTCCAGCACCACCCGCCACCAGCGAACCCTCATCAGCGTGTCGTGGTCGCGTGGGACCAGCGCGTAGGTGGTGATCACCATGTCGTTGGCGGCTGCAAACTCAACGAAGCGCCCCCCGAGCGATCGCTGCGGTCCGTGGTGAACGTGGCATGAAAGCGAAGGTGCGAATCGCCGTAGCTCGGCCACCCAATTCCCAATCAACGAGGTGGGCACGACCAACAGGGTTGGACCCACCTCCGCGGATCGGGTCGGCTGCTCGCGCTCATACAACAGCAGCGCGATCAGTTGGATCGTCTTGCCGAGACCCATATCGTCGGCCAGGCACGCCCCCAAACCGTAGCGCTCCAGAAACACCAGCCAGCTCAAGCCGGTCTTCTGATATGGACGCAACGTACCGACGAACCCACGCGGTTGATCCAACTGAGGCATGGCCTCATGCCCATCGACGGGGTCCAAAAGCTGACCCACCCATCCGGCTGCATCCATTCCCAAGACGGGCAGGCCAATCTCAGCCGGCTGAGAGCTCACCACACCCTGGGCCATTCGCAGCGCCCCCAGCAGTGAGACCTCGCCCCCCCGATCCGCTTGCACAAAGGCCGCGGCGTTGGCGATGTCTTGGCGAGCGATGTGTACCCACGACCGCCCGACGCGGACCAGCGGGGAGTGAAGCTGCTCAAGCTGCCGCAGGTCATCACCAGACAATGGCTGGTCTCCGATGGCGATCTTCCATCGGTACCGCACAAGACTATTGAGCCCAAGCGTGCGCGGAGCCGCGGTCGAATCGCCGGCAATCTCTGGATCGCGGTCGTCGGATGCCGGTGCATCGATCTGCAAGCGCACGCCGAGGCGACACGCCGGCTCATCCCACCACCGGGGCACGATCACGCCAAATCCTGACTCCTCGAGCAGCGACCGGTAGTCTCGCAGGAAATCGGCGGCCTCCGCGGTGGTGAGGGCGATGTCGCTGGGCTGAGCCTCGGCCAGCGCCGGGGCGATCTTCGGATAGATTCTGCTGGCCCGGCCCAGCTCGGCCAACAGCAATTCCGCAGGCCGGTCGATGTGATGACCATCAACCACCAGCCCCGATGGGGAGGATTCCCAGACACGCCGGGCGTCAACCATGACCTGCCGCGGGTCATTGTCCATCACCAAATGCAGGCTGAGTCGCCAGCACAGGTCCTCGTCCACTGAGAGCAGATCGTCCGGGCCCGCGTGCGAAGGCGGCTCATTGAGCCGAAAGCACAAACGGAACGGCCGGGCTCGTCGGGCATCTTCAAGCTGGCTGATCCATACCCGGATATCGCCGAGCATCTGCTCCCCGGGGCCCTGGGGCAGGACAACCGCGTCACCGTGTCCGAGCAGCCCCGCGAGCCATGCAACCTGCGGATCGGTTGAAGGATCATGGTCTCGAATCGCCTCGATGAAGTCCTCGCCGATCAAGGCCCGGCGAACGGTGGCATCGGTCAACGTCCCAAGGGCGTCATGCAGTACCCGCCAAGGCTCATCTGCAAACCCGTCGACCACCGCTCGGACGACTGGAGGCATCGCCGCCAGCAACGCGCCCAGGCGGACCTGGGCCGACTCATCATGCAGCCAAGGCCGCCACGCCGCTCGTAGACCACCACGATTCGATTGGGGTTGGATCAACGTGGGAATGAATCGCTGATCAGCCAGCAGCTCGAGGACGAACCGGGCCACCGTGATCCAATACCGCAACGAATGACCGAAGTCAACGGCATCACTCGGGCCACGATCCTCGAGTCGAAGCACGGCGGAGAGGGCCTGATCGTTGGGCAGCGCAACGGTGGGGATCTCGAATCGGCCCAGTCGAAGCCCGGTTGGTTGATCCACCGCTCCGACGGCGCTGCCCAGCCGGTCACTTGGGCGAGGTCCCATCGGGTCGCATGGCAAGCGGAGGCGCATCGAGTCCAGCTCGCCAACAGCATCAGGTGCAAGCAGATCCTCCGCAACAAGCGTTGCCGCCAATTCGCTGGCCGAGAGGGCAAACGGATGGGCGGCTGGCGGGCTCGCCTGGGCATCCCCGATGGACTGCACGGAGGTGTCGGTCGAATCGCTGCCGCCGGAGGGTCTCGACGCCCCCGTGTCCGCAGGGCAGTCGGCCCCGGTGAGGTACGCCGACCGCGACTCCGCCCATAGCCCCAGGGCGCCGTGGGCCCAATTGACATGCAGTACCAGCATGAGGGGACCGGCTCGCGTAGATCCATTGCTCTCGATAGATGGTCGCGCTGGGACTCGAACCCAGGACCTACCGCTTAAAAGGCGGTTGCTCTACCTAGCTGAGCTACGCGACCCCAAACTGGCAAACCGATCAGTGTAGCTCAACTCTCCGTAGCGGGCGATCGCATTGGGTTGGGGTCTCCGAATCTCTTACCACCCGCGTTTCGCCGGCCATATCAAGCGGCGATCGAATCGAGATATCGACTCAGGCCCCCGCGCGAGGATGCCGATAACGCTGTTGCTGCCGGTGGCAGCGGGGTCCAGGGACTCAAGTCATGCTCTCCAGTCGTCCGATAAAGAGCCGGGATTTCCTTGATCGAACCCGACGGGATGGGTTGGAGCCCGCCCGATTCAGCTCACAGGAGTCGCGTGGTCTTGGCGGAGCCGACGACTGCGACCACGGTCGCGCCCGCCGGCCTTGATGCCCTGCGGTCATCTAAACCACGGAGGCCAACGCGTGAACGCCAAGGCACTGTTTCTCACCCGCCGCCTGATTGTTGCCGGCACCGCCGTGCTACTAGGCGGCTGCGCGGCGAACAGCGATTCCGTAGCTCTAAAGATGGAGATCAGCGAGACACCTGTGGAAATCGTTACGGTCCCCTCGACGCCGCCTGGCGAGCCCCCCGTTACTGCTGGCCCAATCGGCGGCGAGCAGATGGCCAACTCCGCTGCACGCATTGATCGTCCCGCGGCGCTCGTCGGCCTCTACGGCGAGATGCTCGGCGGCACGCGCGATGCGGGCGGACCGTTCGATGGCAGCAGCAACATCGCACAAATCACCTTCACGGTCGAGGGGGCGTGTTTCGATCCCGATATCGACCGCACGGGGACGCAGATGGTGTTCGCCTCAACCCAGCACCGGGACTCCGCGGACATCTATCTCAAGACGATTCCCGGGCGAACCCTCACCCAACTCACCTCGGACCCGGCTGACGATGTCATGCCGGTGTTTCATCCGTCCGGGGCCACGATCGCTTTCGCCTCCAATCGTGCCGGAAACTGGGATATCTACGTGATGTCCACCGACGGCGGACAACCAATGAAGGTCACCGACGACCCGGAGCATGAGCTGCACCCCTCCTGGTCACCCGACGGTGAGCGGTTGATCTACTGCAAGCTCGGGTCGAGATCGGGACGATGGGAAATATGGTCGGCTGACACGAAGAAGCCCGGCGTGCGGCGCTTCCTGGATTATGGATTGTTTCCGCAATGGTCCCCGGACGTCGCCCGCAGCAAGATCCTCTTCCAGAGAGCCCGGCAACGCGGCAGCCGGCATCACAGCATTTGGACGGTGGACTACATCAACGGCGACGCCGTGCGCCCCACGGAGATCGTCTCGGCTGCCAACGCGGCTGTCATCAACCCGGCGTGGTCCCCCGACGGAAGACGCATCGTCTTCGTCTCGGTCGTAGAACCTGACACGACCTCAAGCACTCAATCTCAGCAGTCCGACATCTGGATGGTGAACGTTGACGGCTCCGGCCGAACCAATCTCACCGACGGACGATTCGCCAACTTCCAACCGGTCTGGAGCGGCGATGGACGCGTCTTCTTTGTCTCCGATCGCTCCGGCGTGGACAATGTCTGGGCGGTCACCACCGCGCGGGCGTTGGAGGCGTTCGAGCCGAACCCGGTCAAAATGACCAGCGCCATGCCCGAGCACGAACACGAACCAACGGGCCGGCAGCCTTAACGGGCCGCCCGCCCCCTTTTTTCGGTCGATCGCAATCGAAACCGATCGGCCGACATGACGAGCGGAGCTCACCAACAGGCAGGATGCCATGACAAGTGCACAGCTGATGCCACCAGGGGCCGGCCGGAGATCCGCGCCACGACTGACATGGTTGCACCAGGCGAGCTGGGGCCTCCCAACCCAAACGCCGAGGCGACAGGCGTCTTCGACGCAATCAACCATCAGACGCTTGGCCTGGCTCGAACAGTACGCCGCGGGCCGCAGCGAACCCGACGGGCCCGTTGGCAGCGACGTTTACCTGGTGAGCATGCAGCTGTACACGCAGTTTGTCAGCTATCGGCTGATCCATGACCTGCTGGCTTGGGAGCGGGCTCGGCTGATGCCGGTAGCAGCCAATGCTTCGTCGCGCTGAGGGCCAACGTGGTCATCGGCGCCCAGCCGAGGTCCACACATGGCAGAGGTCAACTTCACCCTCCGGATTCACTTTCAACCGAGGTCCGGTACAGGTCGGCTCGTGCGGCCATGCCGCTTCGAGCCTCTTGATCCACGCCGTCGCGGGCTTACCCGAACAACATCCCAGGCAGAGTCACAGTCATGAATAAAGCCACCAGCGAACGCCTTCCGGTCATCGCGGAATTCCTGAGCTACCTGCTCGACGACCGCCACTTCAGCCCCTACACCGCGCGATGCTACGGCGTGGACTTGCGCCAGTACGCCGAGTTCCTGGCCGAGGACAGGAACATCAACGCCACGGACCAGCAGGAGGCGAAGGCGTTCCGCTGCGCATCCGATCAAGACCTTGATCCCCATGCCGATAGGACCGACACGGACGTGCTGGCCACGGTCGGGGTCGTGACGGTCACCGCCGCCATACTCCAGATGGAGGTCACAGGCATCCGTGGGTTTCTTGAGCATTTGAGCACGCGGAACTATTCCCCGGCCACGATGGCCCGCAAGATCGCCACGCTGCGCTCCTTCCACCGCTGGTTGGAACGGCGCGAGTTGATCGTCAGCAATCCCATGCTCATGATCAGAACCCCCAAGCAGTCCAAGCGCTTGCCCAAGTCGATCGGCGTCGAGCAGGTGGAGAAGCTGCTGTCGGCTCCCGATGACACCAATCTGCTCGGCGCTCGAGACCGGGCGATCCTCGAAACGCTCTACTCCACCGGCATTCGCGTCAGCGAGCTCGTCGGCATCAACCGCGGCGACATCGACGAAACCTCAGCAGCACTGATCGTTCGCGGCAAGGGGCGCAAAGAGCGCATCGCGCCGCTCGGCTCGCATGCGCTGCGGGCGCTTCACCACTACACGACGATGCTCGACACCGAGTTGAGCCGCACCGCCCAGCCGTTCAACCCCAACGCCGCCCTGTTTATCAACAAGCACGGCGGCCGGCTCTCGACGCGCTCGGTTCGACGCAAGGTCAGCAAGTACCTGGCTCAAGCCAAGCTCGACCCCAAAATCAGCCCCCACACCCTGCGCCACAGCTTCGCCACCCACCTGCTGGACAACGGCGCCGACCTGCGGTCGGTGCAGGAGCTGCTCGGGCATCAATCGCTGTCCACCACCCAGGTGTACACGCATCTGACCACCCAACGGATGCGCGACGCCTACGACCAGGCCCACCCCCGGGCCGAAGCGTCGTAACACCACCCCTCTCAGCGAGGCTCGCCCCAGGCGCGCTTCGCTGAGAGCCACGGACGGACCCGCTCGCACGGACGCGAGCACCACGGGGCGCTCGGTGGGAGCGCCCCGTTGTTTTGTAAGTGCTGAACAAGAAGCGACTTGTGACATCGGCACTTGCAACACCAGCAATATCCCCAGCAATGAGATCGAGAATCGACCTGCCGAAGGCGATCTTCGCCGACTCATCAACGCTTGGCCGATGCTGCCGAAGGCGGTCAAGGCAGGCATCGTGGCGATAGTACGAGCCTACGATCCCAAGGCATGAGCAGACCGTCAACAGACAGGGCAAACGGTCGTGACCGGGACGAATGACCTCTCCCCGCAGCCACACTCAGACGGTTGACAGCGCCTCTCCTCTTTGGAAGGCACGGTGGCTTTGCGCGCCAATTACGAGAAAAGCGATCAAGGAGTCCAACCATGTCGCACACTGCATCCACAACCGATCAGGATCAACCGACTATGCTCGAGACGCTGGAGCAACGGCTTCGCCAACGGCAGGCTGAGATCAGCGAACGGCGATCAGATACTCGCTACCCCCTCGACACCGGGGTGACACTTACTGTCGAATCGGAGGACGGCTCGCACAGGTCGATTAGTGAGGCGTGGGCACTGGATTTCTCCAGAGGTGGGATGCTCCTGCTGGCTGAACGAGCACTCGCTATCGACGATGAGCTGGTCGTCGATTTCGGCTCGGAGCTGTGGGACCAATTCTCCGCCCGAGTAAACGTGGTCCATTGTGCGAAGCTGGTTGGGTCGATCTTCCGCGTTGGCGTGAGGTTCGTCACCTGAGTCGAATGCCTAGGCCGTTCGGGCTTCTCAGCGGGGTTGTCAAGGCACAGATCAGCCGTGCAACCGAGCCATTGGCCACGGCCCCCAGTTGGCGAGCAATGTGAGCAGGTCGAGGACGCCGACGGTGCCGTCGGCGTTGATGTCGCCGGTGCATCACGGTGGAAGCGCCGGCCGCGACAACTAGCCATCGAGTGTGGATTCGGCGAAACATTTTGCCTCTCCTGGGCCCGAAGTCATGCTCCCAAGTGAGACGATAGCCCCCATCCGGCCCTCGTGCCAGCAAAACCCAGGGTCGGAGGGATTCCGCACCCGGAAGACCTGGAACGAACGTAGAATCGTGCGCCACGCTGGTCGATGAATTGGCAGAACTCTTTGCCGGCCGGAGTCGGCCGACAGAAAAACACGGGAGGTTGTCATGAAGACGAAGCATGGGTTGGTTG
>JAPUKX010000271.1 GCA_027295435.1 Planctomycetota bacterium
CGAGATCAACGCTCTGCGCGAAGCACGGATTCTGAACATCCCCACCGTCGCCTTGATCGACACGGATGGTGATCCAGACCTTGTTGATATACCCATCCCCGGCAATGATGATTCCATGCGGTCGATCGATGTGATCATGCGCGAGCTTTGCCAGGCGGTCACCCAGGGTAAAGCGGGTCGAGCGACCAAGCCGGAGGCGCCGCCGGAGCAAGAGACCTCTGCCGGCACCAAGCGCCGATCCGCGCGAGCCATGTTCCCTGCCGCTGACGCCAGCCAATCTGCACCCGCCCCGGCCGCCCAACGGGGATCGACTTCGACCGTTGCGTCAACCGCCGACCCCGTCGGGCCATGAGCATCTTTGCTTCGGCCGGTATGATCGCCCACAATCGATGGCATGAGCCCAAACGCAACGTATCGGGTACAGCCGCTGGTCTCTCGTGAATCGCTCGCTCGCCGCGAGCTTCTCGAAACGAATCAAGCACCAAAGGACTGTTCTCATGGAGACGACCGAAGTGAGCTTCACTGCTAAGGATGTCATGTCCTTGAGGCAGAAGACCGGCCTGGGCATGATGGACTGCAAGAGGGCGCTGAGTGAATGCGGCGGCGACATGACCGCTGCGGAGCAATGGCTGCGCAAAGAACTCAAAGGCAAGTTGCAGCAGCGCAGTGACCGGGCCACCGGTGAGGGCCGCATCGCCGTCGCAATCAAAGGATCCGACGGCGCGATCATCGAGATTCGTAGCGAGACCGACTTCACGGCCCGCAACGAATCGTTTCGAGCCATGACCGACGATCTCGCCACGATGGCCCTGGCCCAACCGGCCGGCCCCGTCCAACCCGATACCGCCATGACCGCCCGTGTCGATGACGTTCGCTTGACGACTAAAGAGAACCTCGTCATTGCCCGGGGCGAAAAGCTCCAAGGAGGCAGCTTCGGCCAATACGTCCACCACGATGGCAAACGGGCGGCGCTCGTGCAGATCGACGGCGCCGCGGATGAGCAGGTGCTCACGGGAATCTGCCAGCACATCGTCGCTCACGTTCCCGCGCCCATCGGCGTCAGCGAGCAGGATGTACCCGCCGAAACCCTCGACCAGATCCGCAATGATGCCATGCAGGAAGCCACCGACGCCGGCAAGCCGCCCGAGATCGTACAGAAGATCGCCGACGGCAAGGTTCGAAAGTACCTCCAGGACAACACCCTGCTCAACCAGAAGTACGTCCGCGACGACACCAAGACAATCAAGCAACTCCTGCCGCCCGGCGTCACCATCACCCGCTTCGTCCGCTACACCGTCGGCGCCGAGTAGGACAACACCGACAAAGAACGCGAATCCCGCCAAAGCCCACGGATTCCTATCCGTGGGTTTCTTCGCGCAAATACCGCTGCATTGTGGCGTTGCCTACTTCATCCGCCGACCGATCAATACGCCTTGGCGCAGCGGCGCCGCCACGGCCTCGAAGTCCGGATCGCTTGCCACCAGCCGATTGAAACGGTCCGCCGCGATGCGTGATGGATCATCCTCGTTATCAATCCACCATGATCCCGCGCCAAGGACGTTGTCGGCGAGAATCAGCCCGCCGGGGGCGATCATCGGCCGAACGATCGCCCAATAGTCGGGGTACTCGGTCTTGACCGCGTCGAGGAAAACGACATCGACCGAACCGGCCTCAATTTCGGTTGCAAGTTGTGGCAGGATATCCAGGGCTGCGCCTCGTCGCCCCTCGATGCGATCAGCCACACCGGCTCGGGCGAACTGCGCCTGGGCGAAATCAGCGTAGAGCGGCTCGCGCTCGATGGTGATGAGCCGGCCGTCGACAGCCAGCCCGCGGGCAATCCAGATCGCCGAATAGCCACCGAGGGTCCCGACCTCGATGGCCAGTTTCCCTCGTGTCATCGAGGTGAGGATCATCAGTAGCCGCCCGACATCGGCACTGACGGCGATATCCGGCAGCCCACCGGCCACCGCCTCGGTCATCAACCCCGACAGGTGGGTGTCCTGGCGCCCGAACACCTCGCGCGAGTATTCGCCGGTGTAACGCCAACGCTCGTCGGTCATTTCCATGGTCGCCCAGTGTACTGGACCGCAGTCGGCGACCGGACGCAACGACTCTTTCCTTTGGAACACGGGAATAACGCTGGCATTGGTGGCCTTTGGGGTGTATATAGTTGTCGCTTCGCCAACGGCCGGGTCGATCCGGCATTCACTTTCTTCGTCGAGGAGTCTTTTCGATGCACCGATCATGTCTCAAATGTTGTGCGCTACTCGTGGGCTTGGCCGTGTTCGGTTTCGCTCAGGCCGGCTGTGAAACGACACCTAAGGCCCCGGCCGCAGCCACCGTGGCCCCCGGTGCCGTGGGCTGGTGCAAGATGTGCGGCCAGACCAAAGGGTCCGCGCTCTGCTGCCGGCCGGGTCAGGCCAGCTGTGGCGGATGCGGCCTGGTCAAAGGATCGCCCGGCTGCTGCAAGATGCCCAAGTAGACGATGCGGTAGCCTCCAACCGCCTGCCGGGTCGCAATGTGCCTGGCTATTGTTGTGCAACCACTACCCAAGAGGCCTGATCACTTCAGTGACCCGGCATAGGTACCGCTGTGCGGACCTTTGAGTTATTCGTCCGCGCCCAACGTCCGCGGGCCACGGCCGGCTTTCTTCTCGAAGCGCCCCTCGCCGGCCCGCTCGTACTTCGTAAAGCCCAGCCGGTCCAGATTCTTGTTGCTCAGCAGCTGCTTGGTGGCGTGATCGGACCACCGGCCGGGAATGGTCGGCGGCTGAATCACCCGCCGCACGGGTTGCCCCGTCTCGGGGTGTCTGGTCAACGGCTCATCGGCCATCTTCTGAGAGACCTCGAACGTCTCGCCCTCCGAGCCGTCGTCGTTGATCACTTGATAGACATACGTGGGCATGGCAACGCGCTTCGCTGAGCGACCAATCATAGGCTCGCAAAGCCGCGCGTCTGACTTGTAAAGCCGCGACCATTGGTCGCGGACCGACGCCCCACACCACGGTCTATTATCAGGGGCACCGATCCCGACCGCATGAGGCGCGCCAAGCATTTTCTATCTGGAGAAGGAGCACACGCGCATGAACAGAACCATACTCGCCACTATCGCGGTGCTGTGGCTGTCGATCAATCTGACGGCGCACGCGCAGATCGTTGCCGACGGCGGCTTGGAGCTAGGAACACCTAACCCGTTCTGGGATGAGTTCTCCACCAATTTTGGGTCGCCGATCTGCACCCCGGCCCAGTGCGGCGACTTCTTCGGCGGGCCCTTCAAAGGCGACTGGTGGGCGTGGTTCGGAGGTACCACCTTCCTGGAAATCGGCTCACTCTCACAGCAGGTCACAATACCCAGTGGGACCGCAACGTTGACCTTCTGGCTGGACATCACCGCCGCCAGCGGAAACGGCGTCGATTTCCTGACCGTGTCGCTCGATGACATCAATGTCCTTAGCGTGCTGGAGTCGGACGAGGGCGCGTTCCACCCCTGGACCGAGGTCACTGTCGATATCAGCGCGTTCGCCGACGGTCGCAGCCATCTGCTGAGCTTCGATAGCACCGTCACCGGGCCGATGCGCACCAACTTCTTTGTTGATGCCATTGAGATCATCGCCAAGACCGGCTGCCCGGCGGACCTCGACGGCGACGGCAGCGTCGGCATCCTCGATCTGCTTGCATTGCTGGCTGCGTGGGGGACCGACCCCGGCGGCCCGCCGGACTTCGACGGCGATGGCACCGTCGGCATCCTCGACCTGCTCACACTTCTCGCCAACTGGGGTGAGTGTCCGTGATAAGAGAGCCATAAGCCACGAGCCATAAGCCATGCGCCAAAGCCCAGGGAAAGCTTTCCCTGGGCTTTGTGTGTGTGGGCCGGGTTGGGAAGCACGTGTAATTCGACCGTCCACCGGGCCGATCCCGATGAAATCGGGACCCGGCTCTCATGTGCTTCTGGGTACGGTCAGCGGATGTCATCAATACCCCGCGGGGCGGCCGCCTTTGCGCGGGTCGCTGGCGGCGCGGATGCCTTCGGCCATCACCTGGATCAATTGCACCACGCCGACCTCATCGCGCCGCCCCACAACGTGGCCAAGGTTCTTCAGCGCGGAAATCGTGCATTGGTCCGTCCAACCGTCCTCGAACTGCAAGACGTTCGGCAGCCACTGATGGTGAAAACGCGGGGCGGCGACCGCCTCGGCCGGCGTCATGTCAAACAGCAGACAATTCAGCACGCACTGCACGGTCCCGGTGATGATCCTCGGCCCCCCGGAAGCGCCGGCAATGATGATCGGTTTGCCGTTGCGCAGCACAATCGTCGGCGACATGCTGCTCAGCGGACGCTTGCCCGGTGCAGGCAGGTTGCGATCCGATTGGCGCAGTCCGAACGCGTTGGGTTGGCCGGGGACAGTCGTGAAATCGTCCATCTGGTTGTTCAGCGCGAAGCC
>JAPUKX010000272.1 GCA_027295435.1 Planctomycetota bacterium
AAAGAAGATGCAAGGGGCCGCCTTGACGATTCGCGTCAAGCGCGTGGTCGAGATCGCTCGCCCGGCGGCAGTGACCGTGATTGTCAACGATCGCGTCGATGTCGCCCTGGCCGCGAAGGCCGATGGCGTGCATCTGGGGCAGCAGGATCTGTCGGTGCGAGATGTACGGCGTATTGCCGGGCGAACCCTTCTGGTCGGCTCCAGCACGCACAATCTTGACCAGGCCCAGGCTGCAATCGCCTCCGGTGCCGATTACTGCGGCCTTGGAGCGATGTTTGAAACCGCAACCAAGGCCGTTGCTGTACCGGCCGGACCTGGGTACCTGCGTGCGTTCGTCGATCGGTTCCCCCGCCAGCCACACCTCGCAATCGGGGGGATCACGCCCGACAACATCGCCCGATTGATCGAGCATGGTGCGCGGGGCGTTGCGGTTTGCTCGGCCGTTTGCGGGGTCGATCGGCCGCAGGCCGTGGTCATGGCAATGCGCGAGGCGTTGGAGGCGACAGCGCCTGCCACCGGGGCCCCCACGATCTGAACGGTGGCGCGCCGCTCTGCGAGCGGCGGCTACACATCCCCCGCAGCGGTATGCTGTGCGGCGTGATCATCGCGGTTGTTGCGTCAAATGGCGAGCATGGTCTGGTGTCCAACACGGTCGGACTGTTCGTGGCCTTGCTGGGGTTCGCGGCGACCGTCGGCATCCTGACCAAATTCATCAAGATTCCATACACCGTTGCGCTGGTTCTGGCGGGGCTGGGGGTGGCGATTCTGCACGCGGCACCGCAGGGGGTGGTGATCACGAAGGATCTGGTCTTTGTGCTGTTTCTGCCTCCGCTGCTGTTTCAGGCCGGGTTGCATATGGACCTCGACTTGCTTCGGCGCAAGGCAATTCCAGTGACGACGCTGGCGATACCCGGGGTGGTGCTGAGCATGCTCGCCACCGGATTCGCGATCTCATTTTTCTTGCCGGACGACGCAATCGGGGCCGGCGTGTGGCTTCCGGCGCTGTTGTTCGGGGCGATGCTGGCCCCCACCGATCCCATCTCGGTGCTCGCCACGTTCAAACGGGCCAGGGCTCCTGAAGCGCTGAGGACGTTGGTGGAAGGGGAAAGCGTGTTCAACGACGGCACCGGCGTCGTGCTGTTCCTGATCCTCTGGAGCGCGGTCGTCAGCGGGGAATCGCTGTCCGTCGCTGCTGGAGTCCTTGAGTTTGTCCAAGTGGTTGGGCTCGGACTCGTTGTCGGACTCGGATCGGGACTGATCGCATTCTGGCTCTTGAGGCGCCTCGATGATCACGTGCTGGAAAACGCGATCACGGTCGTCCTGGTGTGGGGCTCATTCATCATCGCCGAACAAATCGGAGGCTCCGGCGTGATTGCTGTCGTGGTGGCCGGCTTGATCATGGGCAACTACGGCAGCCGCCTCGCGATGAGCAAACAGACGCGGGAAACGATCCACACGTTTTGGGAGTCGATCGACTTCATCGTCAACTCGATGGTGTTCCTGCTGATCGGGATCGAGTTGCAGTACGTCGCCAAGACCACGCAGCTGCTCGACTCGAATGTCGTTCTCGCAGTCGCGGCGACGTTCGTCGCCATCCTCGCCGCTCGTGGGATCATGGTGTACCCGATCGCCTACCTGTTCGGCAGGCACTGGCCCAGCGGCTGGAAGCACGTCGTGTTCTGGTCGGGGCTCAAAGGAGCGATTCCGCTGGCGCTGGTGCTTGGGTTGCCCGAATCGCCGCTTCGGAATTTTCTTCTTCCGGTCGCGTTCGGCGTGGTGCTGATCAGCCTGTTACTCCAGGGATTGACGATTCCGCTGTTGATGCGAAGGACCGGCGTCGGCGAAGAAGAGGTTGAGGCGTCGGAGCCGACCGCCTGATGCCGGTTGGCGACCTGCAATGCATCATCCTCGGCTCGGGCACCTCCGCTGGGGTTCCGGTCATCGGCTGCGAATGTGAGGTGTGCCGATCCACCGATCCGCGAGACCGGCGCAGCCGACCCGCCGCCTGCGTGCAATTCCGCGATCCCCTCGACAAGCATCGCGTCATCCTCATCGACACCTCGCCGGACCTGCGCGACCAAGCTCTTCGCCACAAGCTGCGGCGCTGTGATGCGATCGTCTATACCCACAATCACGTCGATCACACCTTCGGGCTGGACGAGGTGAGGCGGTTCAACGCCCTCATGAAGGCGCCGATCGATATCTATGCCGAGCCTCATACGCTCCAATACCTCAGCCGTGTGTATCAGCATATCTTTGCGAGGGAGAAGAACGTCAACGACTCATTTGTGGCCACGTTGATTCCGCATGTCGTGGAGCCGGACCGGCCGCTGGAGCTGTACGGGCTGCGGTGGACGCCTCTTCGCCTGCTACACGGGCGACTTCCGATCCTCGGGTATCGCATCGACGCATTGGACGATCGCGGGGGGGTCGCCGAGTCACAGCCGGGCCCGCTGCCGCTGGCCTATTGCACCGATGTTTCAGGGATTCCGCCTGAGACCTGGCCGAAACTGCAGGAACTGAACACGTTGATCCTCGACATGCTTCGGTACCGCAAACACCCCACTCACCTGACGGTGAACGATGCGATCAACGCAGCCCAACGCATCGGCGCTCGTCAAACTTACTTCACCCACATGACGCACGAGATCCGCCACGCCCAGCTGGACGCCGAGCTTCCCGACCGCATGGCGCTGTCCTACGACGGGCTGGTGATTCGCTGACGAGCTGGCGGCGGCGCACACATCTTGGCGATCTCGCCGGGTCCCACTACACTATCCGCCCCATGGCTCGCATCCGTGAAATCAAGAAGCGCATCGTGGCGGTCGGGACGATCCGGCGCATCACCAGGACCATGCAGATGATCGCCACGGCCAAGTTCACCACCTCTGTGGCACGGGCGAAGGCCGCAAGGCCGTACACGGACAAGGTGCAGCGGCTGGTGTCGGAAGTGCTGTCAGCCGCGCCTGACGCCGAGCATCCCTTGATAGACGGCCCAGCGGATTCACCTGCCCGTGAGCTGGTGGTGGTGATTTCCTCCGATCGCGGGCTGTGTGGCGCGTACAACGCCAACGTGCTGCGATCAGCCATCGGGCACATCCGCCGGCGCAAGACCCGCAGCATCGCCGTCGACTTGGAGACCTCGGGGAAGAAGGCGGTCGGCTACTTTCGCTTCCAGCGCATTGCGATCTCCCACCGCCATACCCTCGGCGACCGGCCTGATTATGAGCAGGTCGAACAACTGGCCCAACGGTACATCGACGAGTTCAGCGCGGGGCGATATGACGCGATTCGTGTGGCCTCGATGCATTTTGTCAGCAATGCCCGCCAGGTCCCGCGAATGACGGAGCTGTTACCGTTGCAGCCGAGCCCCAGCGATGCTGCCGCGCCTGCCTTGGCCACGGCGCTCTATGACTTCAGCCCATCAAGCGGCGAGCTTTTAGGCGACTTGTTGCCGTTAGCGGTCAACACCGCTCTGTTCCAAGCGTTCCTGGACGCAGTGGTCAGCGAGCAGATCATGCGGATGGTCGCCATGGGAGCTGCGACGGAGAATGCCAAGGACCTGGGCCGGACGCTGACCCGCCAATTCAACCGGGCCCGGCAAACACAGATCACCACCGAGTTGATGGAGATCATCAGCGGCGCAGCGGCGTTGGAATAGGGCGAAGTCAGCCATGTAGGGGGCATCTTGCTTGAAGCCGGACCTGACGAGTCCCGACTTGTCGGGACGAGGAAGGTCCGGATCGTTGCTCGCGGGATCGTCAAAGTCGCTGCGCCGATCCGGGTCTTCCTCCCTTCGGTCGTCAGACCCGGCTTCACGGTCGTCAAACCCAGCGTCACCTTCTGATAGCATTGCCCCCGTGAAGCTCTACACCCGCACCGGCGATGACGGTACGACCGGCTTGTTCGGCGGCGACCGCGTCGGCAAGGATCATCCACGGGTCGAGGCCGGCGGAACCGTTGATGAGCTCAACGCCTGGATCGGTCTGGTCGGATCCGCATGCGACGCCAATCAGCCGTTGCATACTGAGCTGCTTGGAATCCTCTCAGAGGTGCAATCGCGTCTGTTTGAGGTCGGTGCCGACCTCGCGACGCCCCTGGGGACGAAACATGAATCGAAGATCGCGCGAATCTCCGCCGACCACGTGACCGAGATCGAGCGATGGATCGATCGCATCGACGGGGGGAACAAGCCGATGAAGACCTTCATTCTGCCCGGTGGGACGGAACTGGCGGCTCGATTGCACGCGGCCCGCACCATTTGCCGCAGGGCCGAGCGACGCGTGGTGAACCTGAGTCGGTCGATGAAAATAACCCCGTCAGCCGGCGTGTTCCTCAACCGACTCAGCGATCTTCTGTTCGCGATGGCCAGGCGGGTGAACAAGGATGCCGGCGTGGCGGACGTGCCGTGGACGGGGAAATCAAAGCCGAGCCAATGAGGTTCGGCGATGACTTCGGCTCCAGCCGAGCCGGCTCTCAGTGGCGCGTCGGAGCTGATCAGACAGGTTTCAGCGGCCAGGCTCTGACGTGCAATTCATCGGCGTGGTAGAGCACCGGCGTCTCGTCGGGGATGGTTATCCCCGCGGCCCAAACGAGTCCGTCATCCAACTCGAGCAACTCCGCGTCGCGCAGCGGCCAGGGTCGGTGCCAGATTCGGCCGCCCAACAGACGACCATGCCTGTTCACCGTGTAGAGCATGTAGCGCTCGGTGAGAAAGTACGCCAGCTCGCCGGGCTTGGATTGCTCACGAGTGGAGCCCCCCCGCCAGGCGCAGCGCATACGCGCAGCCGGATCACCCGCCCGATCGACCGCGTAGTGAATCACATCGCCTTCTTGATGAACGTCGATGCGCGAGAAGCAATAGTTGAGATGCCAGAACCGACGAGCACACCAGACGGCAAGACGACTCGCCGCGTCGAGGCTGAAGAAATACACCCCGGGCTGATCGCGATCGGTGACATAGGTGCGGACGTTGCACTCATGAAATCGCCGCGTGGTGGGGACCGTCGGCAGCCGGGTCATACGAACTCTTGGCATGGTGAAGGGGATCAGCCCAACCCAGGCGCGCCCGTCAAACGTATCGATTTCCAGCGGCTCAGGCACAAGCGCTTGAAGCGCCTCCGCAGGCACCGGCCAATGGATGAACAACAACGACCGCCACGTCATCAGCATGGCGGGTCGGCCCCAAGGCCGCTGCGGCGCATCGGGTATCGGCCCACGCACGGCCAATCGTAGCCGCGGATGCGTATCCGCGGGATGAGCCAGAGGTCGCCGCGGGCCACACGGCTGATTTGATTCGGCTCCCGCTTCACTTTATGGTGCCCCTTTGGGCCGTCGGAGCGAGCGATGCCGATCAACGTGGGAATCAACGGGTTCGGGCGGATCGGTCGTCTGATCTACCGGGCGGGTCTCCAGGCCGGTGGCATCGAGTTCCTCGCGGTCAACGATATCGTCCCGGCTGACAACCTGGCGTACCTGCTCGAATACGACTCGACGCATGGAAGGCTCGACAAGCCGGTAACGGTTGATGGCGATCACTTCGTCTGCTGCTCAACCAGGACTCGTTGTCTGAGCATTCGAGACCCGGCTGAGCTTCCCTGGCGTGAGCTGGGTGTCGAATACGTAATCGAATCGACCGGCTTGTTCACCGACCACGACCACGCGCGCAGACATCTGACCGCCGGCGCCAAACGGGTATTGATCTCCGCCCCGACCAAGACGCCCGAGCAGGTGCCGACGTTCGCGTATAAGGTCAACCACGACCGATATGACCCGCAGACTGACACCGTCATCTCCAACGCCTCGTGCACGACCAATTGCCTTGCTCCGGTGGCCAAAGTCATCAACGACACCTTCGGCCTGGATGAAGGGCTGATGACCACCATCCACGCGGTGACCGCGACTCAGCCGACGCAGGACGGCCCGTCGAAGAAGGATTGGCGGGGCGGGCGAAACGCCTATGCGAACATCATTCCGTCGAGCACCGGCGCGGCGAAGGCCGTCGGCCTGTGCATCCCCGAACTGGCGGGCAAGCTCACCGGCATGGCCTTCCGCGTGCCCGTGGCCGACGTGTCAGTGGTCGATCTCACCTTCCGCACCGTCAAACCGACGAGCCTCGCCGAGATCAACGCCGCGATGAAAGCCGCCGCCGAGGGGCCGATGAAGGGTGTCCTCGCCTATACCGACCAGCCCGTCGTCAGCAGCGATTTCATCGGCGACACGCATTCGAGCATCTACGACGCCGGGGCCGCGATCGAGCTGAACGATCGCTTCTTCAAGGTCGTCGCCTGGTACGACAACGAGATGGGCTACGCCTGCCGATGCGTGGACATGATCCGCCTGATGGCCGAGAAGGACGGCGTCGGGTAACTGAGCATCACCATCGCCTACGTGCGAAACCCAACGAAGCCCACGGACTCGAGTCCGTGGGCTTCTTACAATCGTGTCGTGCTCGACCCCGCGACCATCCCTGAAGAGGCGAAACGCTGCCCGACGTGCAAGTACAACTTGACCGCGACGATCAACGCGGGTATTCGCCGATGCCCGGAATGTGGAACGGGATTCAATGCGAGAGCTCTTCTGGCCGCTACGAACCGGCGACGAAGGCGTCGGGGGTGCCTCGGGTATCTCATTTTGCTGCTTGTGCTATTGATACTGTCTTTCATTTTCAGCCCTCTTTTTGAACTACAGACCGCCCATTGACCCACGAAGCCCACGGACTCGAGTCCGTGGGCTTCTTACAATCGTGTGATGCTCGATCCAGCGAAGATTCCAGATAGAGCAAAACGCTGCCCGACGTGCCTGTACAATTTGACGGCGACGATCGATGCTGGTCTCCTGCGATGCCCGGAATGCGGGTACACATTCACATTGCATGAGTTCACAGCCGTGTCAAAGGAAGGCCGTTTGATCCGTCTTCGGCATGATGAGAAGCGGATAAGCGGTCGCCGATTCATCCTTATGTTCCTGCTGCTGGCAATCGTCCTTGTGATCATGCGCGTCGTTGCGACGTAACAGACCAGATCACAGCGAACGGCAATCCGCACGCGGGATATTGGCGTCCATCGATCGTTGTTGTTCTTAGGCGAGCTCGGGGAACGTCTCGCGCACGGTCTTGACGAGGTCCTTGACGTGGCTGATCGATTCATCCATGAGAGTGCGTTCATCGGCGTTCAGATCGACCTCGATGACCTTCTCCACACCGCCTGAGCCCAAAACGCACGGCACGCCGACGAAATAGCCACCAACCCCGTATTCCCGCTCGCAATACGCGGCGCAGGGCAGGATGCGCTTCTTGTCCTTGATGATCGCTTCGGCCATCATGATCGTGCCGGACGCAGGCGCGTAGTAGGCGCTGGTGCCCATGAGCTTGACGATCTCCCCACCGCCGGCCTTGGCCCGCTGGACGCAGGCGTCGATCTTGTCGGCGCTGAGCAGTTGTGAAACGGGAATGCCGTGGACGGACGTGTAGCGCGGCAGGGGCACCATGTCGTCGCCGTGCCCGCCTAGCAGCAGCGCCTGGATATCTTCGACGGAAACGCCCAGCTCCATGGCGAGAAACGTTCGGAACCTCGCCACATCGAGACAACCCGCCTGACCGACAATGTGATTGGTCTCAAAGCCTGACGCCTTCCACGCCGTGTAGACCATCGCGTCCAACGGATTGGAGACGACGATCATCACGGCCTCGGGTGAATGCGCGGCTACCTGTTCGGCCACCGACTTGACGATCTTGACGTTGGTGGCGATGAGATCATCGCGGCTCATCCCGGGCTTGCGGGGGATGCCTGCGCTGACGATCACCACATCAGAGCCGGCGGTGTCGGCGTAGTTCGCCGTGCCGAGCACATTGGCGTCAAACCGTTCGACCGGTCCGCACTCCGCCAGATCAAGCATCTTGCCCTTGACCATCCCCTGGGCCTCCGGAATATCGAGGACAATGATGTCGCCGAGCTCCTTGCTGGCCGCCCACAGCGCGCAGCTGGCCCCGACGTTGCCTCCGCCGATGATCGAAATCTTCGCCCGTCGCATGAATGAGCAGGAGTCAGAAGCCGGGGGTCAGGGGTCAGATGAGGCCGGCGGCCCATCATAAGGTCCGCGGCGCGTTCGGCAACGACCCAGCACGCCGGAACCGGTCAGCCGGATTCGGAGCGATCCCCGCCGCCCACCCCTTACCTTGTTCGAACCACTCGTTGGAAAACGGGCAATCGCCGCTCTTCCAGGTTCCAGTCGCCGAAGGTCCAGATATACAGCGTTCGGCCGTCTGCACTGGCGGTGATGAGGACGTCCTGCGCGTCCTGCGTAATCGCCGGGCCGATGATCTGGCCATGTGCCGCAGGCAGCAGTGGCCGGCCATCGGCCTGACGGTGGATGGCCGTGCCGATGGAAAACAGCGCAACGACGAGTGCGATCGACAGCATCTTCCAAAACCGATTGGCTTTCATGGTGAGGCCTCCTTCAGGGACACGGGAGTGTGATCCCAGCAGTCAGAGACAGCCCCGACGGCAGTTGATTCCATCATGGCAGTGGTTCCAAGGTGATTATTATCGGATCGGTGGGCCAGGCGAGGAACTGCACGAACACGAACCTCCAGCCGCGCGGTAGGCTATGGTGAACCTCATGGTCCGGCCGGCAGGGGACGCCGACGGTTTTCCGGCACGGATGTCTTTGTAACCCCCTCAAGGAGTAAGAACAATGAAGCTCAAAGAAACGCTGTGTGTGATCGGACTGATTGGTCTCACCACGGCCATCACCAGTCGGGTTGTCTCACAGGACAAGCCCGGAGGTGAGTACGGCCAGGAAATGCCTCAGTGGATGAAGTACGCCATGCCCGGCGAGCAGCACAAACAATTGGAGCCGTTTGTCGGCCGATGGGAGCAGACGGTCAAATTCTGGATGGAGCCCGGGGCCGAACCGTCGCAGTCCTACGGCTCCGCCGAGTACAAATGGAT
>JAPUKX010000273.1 GCA_027295435.1 Planctomycetota bacterium
GACCTGGAATTCCAGGCCGCGACGCCGCAGGATGCTGGCTGCATACAGCAGCAGATCGATCCCCTTCTCCGTATCGCGCCGGCCGAGGTAGGTCACCAACGGCACATTGCTGCGAAACTGCGGGAACTTCTTCGCAACAAGTTCGGTGGCGGCGGTTCGATCAAAAGGGATCTGCGTGGGCACGCCCGGCGGAATCGCCCGCAACTGTTCCTCTGGAATACCGATATCCTCCGCAACGCGCCTCGCATAATCCTCGCTGACGGCGATCGCCGGCCAATCCGACTGCCGCACGACCTCCCGAAATCGAGCATAAAGCTGGCGCTCACACCCGGTGGCGCGGGCGTAGTTGCCGTACAGCTCGTAACCCTGGAACGTGACCAGGAAACGAAATGGGTGGTCAGCGAACGGCAGTGCCGCAGCGGCCCAGGGGCAGAGCACGGCCAGCATCGGCAACAGGTGAGTTACGCCTGCCGCCGACAGCTCCCGCCCGAATCGCCGCAGCAATCGCCGATCACCTTCAACACCGTCGCATACGCGGTGAATGAGCCCGTCCATCACGCGGCGAAGGATCTTCGGCCGCTTTTGCAGGCCGCGCAGCCGATTCTTGTCATGGACGGCTCTCGTCAGCAGCCGCCCCATTGCGTCCGCGAGATCGCTGCGCCGTCGCCCAACGTACCGCAGGCCGTGGAACAGCCAGCGTTCGTGGACCTTCGGGTCCAGCGGCGAGGACGTCTGTCGATCCATCGCCCACCAGGCGTGAACGCTGTAGCCCCGACAAGCCAGCTCATTCGCCAGGCGTACATCGCGGATCAGGGCTCCGGACAGAGGCCCACCGAGCAAGATCAGCCCGAAGACGGGTTGGGCGGATTCAGTCGTGGCGTCAGGCGTCGGCGATGTCATGCGATCAATGTGCCATAATCTGCCAAGTTGGGAAAGGGGTGGTGCACGATGCAACTGCCTCATAGGCTCGCTAGCCCAGCCGCGCAGGCACAAAGTCCTCGAGCGCCTGAGCCTCTTTCCTTCGCCGTTGGGGGGCAGGGTACCATCGGCCGGTGTTCGGTTCGCACTTATCCATCGCGGGGGGCCTGGTCAATGCCCTGATCGAGGCCCAACGGCTCAACATGGACTGCGTGCAGGTGTTTACACGAAACCAGCGCCAGTGGTCCGCCAGGCCGTTGGGCGATGATGAGCAAAGTGTCTGGGCGACGAAACTCAAGGAGCTCGGCTGGCACCGCGGACGATCCTCGGCTCGCACAGTCAGCCACGGCAGCTATCTGGTCAACCTCGCGTCGCCTGACCCGATGCTCTGGAAGAAATCGACGGCGCTTCAGCGGGCGGAGCTTGAGCGGTGCGAGGCGTTGGCGATCCGGTTATGTGTGATCCATCCCGGCGCGCATCTGGGCGCGGCCCGCCCTTCCGGCCAACCGCATCAACTCGGCGCAGTTCCCACCAAGGACGAGTTGGCCGGACTCAGGCGCGTGGTCAAGGCCCTCAACCAACTGCACGAAGAGCTGCCGGGCTATCGGGTGATCACGTGCCTGGAGACCACGGTTGGAGCTGGGACGACGCTTGGATACGACTTCCAGCACCTGGCGTACATCCGCTCCCACGTACGGGAGCCGCAGCGCGTCGGCTATTGCTTCGACACCTGTCATGTGACCGCAGCCGGCTACGACATGACCACCGACGATAAGGCAAAGACCACCCTCCAGCAGTGGGACAAAACCTGCGGCAACAGGCAGCTTCGCGTCCTTCACCTGAATGACTCCGTGGGACCCGTCGGCTCGCGCAAGGATCGTCACGCTCACATTGGGAGAGGACAATGCGGCCTGAGCTGCTTTCGTGCGATTGTCAACCGTAGCGCGTTTGACCGCGTACCAAAGATCCTGGAGACGCCCAAGGGCAAGGACGATAAAGGGATACCGTGGGATGTGGTCAACATCAGGTGTCTGAAACGAATGGTGCGCCGCCAACCGAGCACCCGGTAGGACCACGGAGCTTGTGATCCAAGGCGATCACAAAGGGGTGATGTATGCAGCGCACTTCGGTCGTGGTAGCAGCGTGTTTATGGGCAGCGTGGCCCCTGACCGGTTGTGGAATGTTCCGCGACGCGCCCCGAGAGGATGCTCAAGATGAAGCTGTACTCACCGAGATCGAGGAGCCCGATCCCGCCGAACCGGCCCAGTCGTTTCAGCAGCGACTTCTGGCTGACGCGGACGCTGCGAAGGACGCGGGCGAGTACAAGGCAGCCCTGGCGCTGTTCATTGAGATTCTGGCCGACAACCCGACCCTGGCCACCGCCTACCTGGGCATTGGCGATATCTACTTGCTCCAGAAGAACTATGCCGGCGCCGAGCCGGCATATGCCCGAGCGGCGCGGCTTGGACCACGCAACTTCGATGCACAATACGGCCATGCACTGGCCCTGCAAATGCTCAATCGGTTCGTCGAAGCGGTCAACGCCTATCGCCGCGCGCTCACTATCAGACCCGAGAGCATCAGGGCAAACTTGAATCTGGCCACGACCTACTTGCAGATGGGCGAGCCTCGCCCAGCCCTCATCTTCGCTGAGAAAGTGGTCGAACTTGACCCGGCCAACGGACCCGCCCGGGCCAACCTCGGAGCCGTCTACGAGCAGATCGAACGGTACGGCGACGCGGTCATGCAGTATGAATCCGCGGTGGAGCTGATGGAGCCGACCCCGCCGCTGCTGATGAACCTCATCAACGTCCTGGCTAAGGAAAATCTCTACGTCGAGGCGAAGAATACAGCCGAGTTTCTTGTCAAGCTTCAGCCGTCCGCCAATGCACTTGAGCGACTCGGTTGGAGCTACTTCCGTCTCGGCCAGTACGACAAGTCGATCGACGCGTACCGCACGGCGGTCCAGCTCGAGCCCGACCATTGGCCGTCGCTGAACGGCGTCGGAGTCAATGCGCTCAATGCCTGGCTGCTGAGCAACAAACGCGACGTGAAGGCAGCGCGCGAAGCCAAACGGACGTTTCAGCGGTCGCTTCGGGCGAATGCCGAACAGCCGAAAATCATCCGGCTGCTCTCGCAGTATCAGCTGTAAACAATTGCGCAACCAGGTCCACGTGCTGGCCCTTGGCCTTCCGGGCAAGGCTATGGCCTTCTTGCCTCGATGCCTCGATGCCTCGATACGTTTATCATCTCCACATGCCCGACGTATCGTTGCTTGAGACCTTTGCGACACCGACGCGGACGCCGTTCGTCATCGAGCACACGGCTGAGGAGTTCACCTCGTTGTGCCCCAAGACCGGCCAGCCGGACTTCGGGAGGATCATCCTGCGGTATTGTCCCAATGCGGTGTGTGTCGAGCTCAAGAGTCTCAAGCTCTACTACCAGTCCTTCCGCTCCGAGGGCATCTTCTACGAGGCGGTGACGAACACGATCCGCGACGATCTGA
>JAPUKX010000274.1 GCA_027295435.1 Planctomycetota bacterium
CGTGGCGAACATCGCCACCCAAGTGGCATCCTCGCCCTATGACGTGGTGAGCACCGATCAGGCCAGGCGGCTTGGGGCTGACAATCCCCGTAGTTTCCTGCACGTGGTTCGATCGGAGATCGACCTCCCGGCCGGCATCGATCCACACGACGATGCGGTCTACGCCAAGGCCGGCGAGAACCTCCAGCACATGATCACAGACGGCGTTCTGGTCCGCGAGGACGAGCCGAAGATGTACCTGTACCGCCTGGCGATGAACGGTCGCTGCCAGACCGGCCTCGTCTGCTGCTGCCATACCGATGACTATGCGCGCAATGTCATCAAGAAGCACGAGAAGACCCGGCCCAACACCGAAGACGATCGAACCCGCCACGTGCTGGCGGTCGGCGCTCACACCGGCGTGGTGTCGCTGACCTATCGCGACCAGCCTGACATCGATTCGCTCTTTCAAAAGGATGTCAATGCTCGCCCGTTGTTTCACTTCAACGCTGCCGAGGCCAATGGAGCCGAGGTGACACATACGGTGTGGACGGTCAGAGATCCGTCGCCGTATTGTGATCTTTTCTCATCCCTCGATGCGGCCTATGTTGCCGACGGGCATCATCGCGCTGCAAGCGCAACTCGGGCCGCGATTCAGCGCAACGCGGCAAACCCGAGCCACGGCGATAAAGAATACAACTGGTTCCTTGCGGCTCTGTTTCCCGCAAGCGAACTGACCATCCTGCCATACCACCGACTCGTCGCGGACCTGGCCGGGCAAACCGCCGAGCACGTGCTTGAGCGGATTGGGGCTCTCGGCACGCTCACCAGCACCGATCAACCACAACCGCGGCGGCCGGGTGAGTTTGGCATCTACCTGCGCGGGAGCTGGCATCGGCTTGCGCTTGATGCGGCAACGATCGACCATGCTGATCCCGTCAAGTCACTGGACATCGCGCTGCTTCAGGAACGAGTGCTGGAGCCGATACTGGGCATTGGCGACGCCCGCCTCGATCCTCGAATCAACTTTGTCGGCGGCAGTCGGGGCATCGATGAACTCCAACGCCGCGTCGATGCCGGTCAGGCTGTGATCGCATTCTCACTCTATCCAACGTCCATTGATCAACTCCTGCGCGTAGCCGACGCCGCCCTGGTCATGCCGCCCAAATCCACCTGGTTTGAGCCCAAGCTGCGCAGCGGGCTGTTCGTACATACGTTCGATTAGCGAGCCGGCTTATCCGCCGATCGCGGCAGCTCGCTGATGGGTGTTGCGGGCGGTACACTATGGGCATGCCCACAGGCTCGCCATCAACCGCCCTGGGCGCTACCGGCGCCGCCACGCCGCCGTCGGACACCGCCCTGAACGTGCTCATCGCCGACAAATTTGAAAAGGCCGGCCTCGACGGGCTAAACCGGCTCGGCTGCACGGTCACGTTCAAGGCCAACCTCACCGCCGACGACCTGCCCGCGGCGATTGGTGATCACGACCCGGACGTGCTGATCGTGCGCTCGACGAAGGTCGGCGAGGCAGTATTCCAGGCTCCGAGCAAGCTGAGCCTGGTGATACGAGCCGGCGCCGGCTACGACACAATCGACGTCACGGCCGCCTCCACGCGCGGGGTCTTTGTCGCCAACTGTCCCGGCAAGAACTCCATCGCCGTGGCTGAGCTCGTCTGGGCATTGATCCTCACCTGCGACCGTCGCCTGCCCGATCAGACCGCTGACCTGCGAGGCGGCACGTGGAACAAAAAGGAATACGCCAAGGCCCCAGGGTTGTACGGCAGAACGCTCGGCGTAGTCGGGCTCGGTCGCATCGGCCGGGAAGTCGCCCAGCGCGGCAAGGCTTTCGGCATGAAGGTCATCGCCTGGTCGCGCAGCCTCACGCAAGAACAGGCGGACGAGCTAGGCGTCGGCTATTGCTCGAACCTGATCAACCTCGCCAAGCTCGCCGACGTGATCTCCATCAACATTGCCGCGACGGACGAAACAGCCGGCCTCATCGGCCGGAAGTTCTGCGCAGCGCTCAAGGACGGGGCCTACCTGATCAATACGAGTCGCGGGAGTGTCGTGGATGAGAGCGCCCTTGCCAACGCGATTCGCAGCAAGGCGATTCGCGTCGGCTTGGATGTCTACGCCACCGAGCCAAGCAGCACCACGGGCACATTCACCGACCCGATCGTCCAGGAACCCGGCGTCTACGGCACACATCACATCGGCGCCTCGACCGAGCAGGCCCAGCAGGCCGTCGCCGCCGAGGTGGTCCGCATCGTCGAGTGCTACCAGAACACCGGGCAGGTGCCTCATTGCGTGAACCGCGCGACATCAACCACCGCAACCAACCTGCTCATCGTCCGCCATCTCAACCGCCCCGGCGTCTTGGCCCACGTCTTCTACACGCTCGGCCAGGCCGGGATCAACGTCGAGGAGATGGAGAACATCATCTACTTCGGGGCGAAGGCCGCCTGTGCGCGGATTCAGCTCGACGACGCGCCGTCCGCCGACCACCTCAACGCCATTCGCGCCAATGACGATGTGCTCAGCGTGAACCTTACGACCATCCCCTCATAAGCGCGCCCCGAGCCCGACGCATTGAGATCCGCACGCTCTCCCAACAACCCCTAACTCCTAACCCCTGACTCCTAACCCCTAACCCCTGTCTCCCGCCATGACGACGACCACATCCAAGGCCATGACCCAAACGAGATCAATGGCTAAACGGATCTTCAACTTCTCCGCCGGCCCGGCAACGCTTCCCGAAGAAGTTCTCCACCAGGCTCAACAGGACATCTGGAACATCGCCGATTCAGGGATCGGCATCCTGGAGCACAGCCACCGCGGGAAAGTGTTCACCCGTGTCCTCGAAGAAGCCGAAGCCGATTGCCGGGCCGTCGCCGGCATCGGCGACGACTATCACGTGCTGTTTCTCCAGGGCGGGGCATCGTTGCAGTTCGCCATGGTCCCGATGAGTTTCCTCGCCTCCGGCCGGACTGCGGACTACCTCGACACCGGCAGTTGGTCGAGCAAGGCGATCAAAGAGGCCCGGCTCTTGGGCGATGTCAACGTCGCCTTTGATGGCAGCAAGACGAGCTATGATCACATCCCCGCCGACGACGAACTAAACCTCACGGACGACGCGGGCTACTCCTACTACTGCGCCAACAACACCATCTACGGGACCGAGTTCAGCCGGCCGCCGACCACCAAATCCCCGCTGGTCTGCGACGCCAGCTCCGACATCTTCAGCCGCCCGCTGGAAGTGTCACAACATGCGATCATCTTCGCCGGCGCACAGAAGAACCTCGGACCGGCCGGCTGCACACTCGTCATCATCCGCAAGGACTTCATGGCCGGGGCCAATGACGGCCTGCCGTCGATGCTCGACTACCGCCAGCACGCCGACAAGGGCTCGCGCCTCAACACCCCGCCGGCCTTCGGAATCTACGTCGTGGGTCAGGTCTTCAAGTGGATTCTCCGCCAGGGTGGTCTTGCAGAGATGGCTATTCGCAATAGAGAAAAAGCCGGGATCATTTACCACGCGATCGACACGTCCGGGGGCAGCGGTTTCTACCAACCCGTAGCCCGGCCGGATTCCCGTTCGATGATGAACATCACCTTCCGCACGCCCAGCGACGAACTTGACCGGAAGTTCATCGAAGAGGCGCAGCAGCACGACATGGACGGGCTGAAAGGCCACCGCTCGGTCGGCGGCCTGCGGGCTTCGATCTATAACGCATTCCCCAAGGCGGGCTGCGAAGCACTGGCTTCGCTCATGGGCGATTTTGCGTCAAGGCACGGCTAATCCATTGACCGAATTACGGTTGCGTGGATTGTCGCAGCTCGTTGACCGGCCCCGGAAGCCCGGTTGGGCGACTCCACCGAGCCCCCGCTATAGGCCAATGCTCACGATCGGCCGGTGGAGCCGCGAAGGCCCGCTTGCAGCCGGTGGCAGGGGTATGCTATGATTGCAGTTGAGACACAGTCTCAAGAGAGCCCCAAGCGATCCCCGTCATGATCACCAACATCGACACGCCGCCTGTCGCCGAGAAGCCCAGCCCCGTGCCGCTGACCAGCATGCTCGCCGGGGACGAAGCGTTGTTTTGCAAAGCTGACTTGCGCTGCGAAGACTGCGATCTGCTTCGAGCGATGGGCCTGACTGACCATTGCACGCTGCGCATCTGCCGAGGCGGCGAGCCGTGCATCATTGAAGTGAACTCCACCCGCCTGGCGTTGGCGGCGCCGCTGGCCCGGCGAATCCTTGTCACGCCGCTGGGTGATCACCCCCAGCCAACGCGATAACCTTTCGATGAGCATCGTCGCCGACACCCCGCGCCCACCCACCGCGGTCGCGCCGTCGGCGCCAGCCCGATTTGCTCTGCTTGGGAATCCCAACGCAGGCAAGACGACGCTGTTCAATCGCCTTTGCGGCATCCGCGCCAAGACCGCCAACTTCCCCGGCAGCACCGTCGAGGCCCGTGTCGGCCAGTATGTGCACGGCGACCAGCGTTATCACATCACCGACCTGCCCGGCGTCTATGGACTCGACCTGAACCTGCCCGAATCAATCCTGTGCCGGGACTTTCTCCAGGGCCGGCTCAGCCGGCGAAATGCGCCCGAGGCCCTGCTGATCGTCGCCGACGCCACCAACTTGGCGCGCAATCTGGTGTTTGCCGCGGGCGCTCTTGCCCAACGTCTCCCCACCGTCGTCGCGGTGAACATGATCGACCTGGCACAGCGGCGCGGCCTGTCAATCGACACCCAGACGCTCAGCCGGCGGCTCGGCTGCCCCGTGGTCGCCGTCAACGCGCGCAATGGAGAGGGAATCAAGCAGCTGCGGCAAGCCATGGCGGGCGCAGCGATCAGCACCGCCCAATTGCCGTGCCCCGACCAGCCCGAGACGCCCGTTGACTGGGCGAACCGCATTACCGCCGAGTGCCTCGGCCGGGAGTCCATCGGGCCGGGCCGTGGCCGATCCGTGACCGACCGGCTCGACGCCGTCTTCACCCA
>JAPUKX010000275.1 GCA_027295435.1 Planctomycetota bacterium
GGTTGAGCTCCTGCGGTTGCACTCCATCGAACCATACGGGGGTCAGTTGGCGGTCTCGGCACAGAGCGCGGACCTGGTCGATCTCGTGGGGTTGCCACGGTGAGGCCTTGACCATGGTGCAGACGGCCAAGTAATCACGAACGATGACGATGTGCTTCGCCGGCGATTCAATCTCGATGCGTCGAAGCGCCTCGACGAAGGTCGCCAACAGCTTGAGGTTGTCGCGCGGCGGCGTCTGAATGCCACGGGTGACCGCGAGCAGTCCATCGGCTCTGAGCTGCCGTAAGCAGGCTGTGATTCCCTGCACCGTGATGAGATGGTCTTGAGCCAGCCCGCCCATACCGCCGGACCCAGCGGTCAGGGTTTGTAAGGTCACCAATTGAATCAGATCAAACTTCGCCTTCGTGTGTTCGATGAAGTGACGAGGCTCGGCGACGTGTGAGCGAACGCCGGGCAAGTCCCATACCGCCCCACCATGCTCGTGAAGAGGGCCGCGCAACAGATCCACCAGGTTCTCGTCCGGCTGCACCACATGGATGGACGAGGCGCGATGGCGTGCTGCAAGCCAGATGTTCGTCCCACCTGTTTCGCCGAGTAGAGCTACCCGCGGCTCGCGTGCAACAAGCGCATACGGGATCGCCGTGAGGGTTTGGTCCATAACCTCCGCGCGAGCAGCGCGATCAACGTCCAGGACCGATCCCACCTTATGTCCATCGGCAAGAATCACGCTCATCGGCGGCGGAAGGACCCCAACGCCGAGGAACGGCAGATCGTGCAACACGTCGCCCCGATAGGCCTCGACGACCGCGCGTGGCCCGATTGCTCGCCCGATCCGCTGGACTGATCCCTGGTCCATCAGCCGCTGCATATAGGCCTGATCCTTATACGGATCCACCCGTACGTGCGGTGGGTCAAGCCACACGCAGCCGAGGGCCAGCGCCGCACACGTTGTGATGGCAACCATCCGTTTGGTCGCCGAAGCGGGTCGTACGCCGGCTGCACCAAGCAACGCGAGCCCACCCATTGCCAGCGGCAGCCAGGCTGCGGGCACGATTGACATGAGCACCGGGGCGAGCAGCGCCCCGGCCGCACTCCCAATGAGGTTCGCGCCGTAGACGGTTCCCACGCGCTCCCCTGCAAGCATGAGCGACAGACCGATCGCCGCAGCGCCCAGGAAAAACGGTATGGTCAACACGGCCCAGTACAGCATCCAGTACCCCACCTGCTGCCAGAGCAATGCCGGGAGGAACCGCGCCTCGATGGGAACGTGCTGGGCGATCGCCGAGCAGATTGGCACGGCCGCCGCCGTGGCCAAAGCCAGCACAAATAACACCGTCTCACCGCGCTGCACAACCCACGATCGCAGCAGAAACAGCGCGGTGCCGCTGGCTCCGAATCCCAGCAGGACCACACTGATCACCAAAAACGCAAAGTGATGCCAACTGGCAACCAGCAGCATCCGCATCAGCGAGATTTCAAAGCCCAGCACAGCGGCGGAAATGAACCACACCACCCAGATCAGCCGTACGGGTCGCCCTGCGGCCGAGGCACTTTCCAACGCTATTCCTCGCGGGTCAACGGCACGAATCGAACGCTCATGACCGTGGTCGATCGGCGGCTGCCATCCAGTTGTTTCGTCATGACGATCAGCCGTTGGACTTCGTAGGGTCCTCCGATGGGGATCACGATTCGACCGCCCGGCTTGAGCTGGTCCCACAATGGCGGGGGCAGATGACCCGCGGCACACGTGACAATGATCGCATCAAAGGGAGCGTGCTCAGCCCAGCC
The DNA here is from genome assembly GCA_027295435.1 of Planctomycetota bacterium. Taxonomy (GTDB): domain Bacteria; phylum Planctomycetota; class Phycisphaerae; order Phycisphaerales; family SM1A02; genus JADFFQ01. The sequence continues at coordinate 1,789 of JAPUKX010000275.1, forward strand.
GAAGTAGCCGTCGCCATGGCGTGTTCGCACCTCGCCGTAGTCCTGTGAGCCCAGCACACCCGCGGCGCGCTCAAAGAGCGGATCGATGATCTCCAGCGTATAGACGTTGGGCGTTAGATGGGCAAGCACCGCCGCCTGATACCCGGAGCCGGTGCCGATCTCCAGCACCTTGGCGTCTTCTTTGAGCTCCAGCAGCTCGGACATCATGGCCACGATGTACGGCTGGGAGATCGTCTGACCATATCCAATCGGCAGCGGTGAATCGTCATAGGCCTGGTGTCGGCGCGCCTTCGGCACAAAGACGTGCCGGGGCACCGTCCGCATGGCGTTCAGCACCGCCTGGTCCTTGATCGGCCGTCCTCCGAGGCGCTGTCGGGCAATCTGCTGCTCGACCATCCGCGCTCGCTCGTCGGCGCGCTCGGTTGCCGCGGGCGGCTGGGGGTGCTTCGGTTCGGTGGAGGATGGTGTGTCAGGCTGGCTCTGGGCCGGGCTCGGCGACTGAGGCGGATCGGCCGATGCATGGCGGGACGACTGGCCTATCACTATTGCGGCCATCGTCACGCCGACGAACACGACCCCCGCTCCAATCGCAATACCAACACGCATCAGGTGCCTCCCGCTCAAGGCCAGTCCAGGATCAGGGCGATGGCCTCCGCCAGGCTTTGCAACACCTCTCTTTTCGTTGGACCCTGTCCATTGGCACCGGGAATCTCGGGGGCATAGGCGATAAACCAGTCCTCGTCCTGCTCGATGATCGCGGTCAATTTGTTACGCATGGATGTATCTCTGATCGCACGACATTCTAGCCAACAGCCCTGGCGCACGCTTCGCGTAGCCCCAGCCACCCACCGGCACGTCGCTAAACGGGCGTGCCACACTCTGGAAATTCCTCACCTAATCGTCTACCGCGCAGGTCATAACCACACTTACGACAGAAGCCGTGCCGCACTCGCTCACGACGAAGGACGGTCCCCCAATGCACAAGACCAATAGCTGAGGGGAGTAGTAGTATCCCGGCAACAAGAAACGCAAGGAGAAGCTTACCGGAAACATCGAGTAGAAAAACGATTACGATCATTGGAGGAATGACGATCGCGAAGCATAATATACTCACGGCGAAGAGAAACCATCCACACACGCTTACGATGACCGCGAACAGTTGCTTCATGACACGAGCGTCCCTTGGCTAGAAGCGACGCGACAGCGAAGGTTCATCCCATTCTACGGCGGGAACCACACCAACCACCGTACTCGCCCGCCGCGATCGTTGTGCTGCGATAGAGTACGGGCATGAGCGAGCCGGTAACCGATCCCGACCCCGGGAGTTCATCGACTACCAGCACTGGCACCGAAACGTTGCGGCGGCGGGTGCGCGTCGCGCGGGGGCAGGAGCGGGGCGATCTGCTGCTGACAGGCGGGCAGGTGGTCAACGTATTCACATTACGGGTGGAGCCGGCCAACGTGGTCATCGCCGACGGCTGGATCGCCGGCGTCGGGCCCTACGACTGGCAGGCGACTGAGCGCATCGACCTGGACGGCCAGGCCGTGCTGCCGAGTTTGATCGACGCTCACATGCACGTGGAGAGCACGCTGCTGATGCCGGCAGAGCTCGCCCGATTGATTGTCCCCCACGGCACCGGCACACTCATCGCGGACCCGCACGAGATTGCCAACGTCATGGGTGTGCGCGGTGTCGAGCTGCTAATCAAAGCGAGCGAAAATCTTCCGCTGGACTTGTTCTACATGGCTCCGTCGTGTGTCCCGGCGATGGATTGGGAACATGCCGGGGCTGTGCTCGATGCCGACGCCATTGACAAACTGCTGGGCAAGCCGAGCGTGCTGGGTCTGGCGGAGATGATGAACTTTCCGGGGGTGCTGGAAGGTGAACCCACGGTACTGGAGAAGATCGCTGCGGCGGCGCGCCGAGGTGCTGCGGTCGATGGACACGCGCCGGGAGTGATCGGCCGGGACATCGTGGCCTATGCGGCGACGGGGATTCGCTCCGACCACGAATCCACCGAGGTCCAGGAAGCACTGGCCAAGGCGTCACTGGGCATGCTGGTGCAGGTGCGTGAAGGGTCGATTGCCCGCAACCTCGACACCTTGCTGCCGTTGTTGGTTGAGGATCGCTTGGGTGAATGGTGTCTGTGCACCGATGACATCCACGCGGACGATCTGATCGACCACGGCCACCTTGATGGACTGCTGCGGCGAGTGGTCGCGGCGGGGATGGAGCCGGCAAGGGCGGTACGCCACACGACGTTGGTCCCAGCCAGGCACTACGGCTTGGACGACCGCGGCGCGATCGCGCCCGGCTATCGCGCGGACCTCCTTGTGGTCAACGACCTCGCTGAATTCCAACCTTCGATCGTGATCAAAGCCGGCAGCATCGTCGCAAGAGCCGGCGAATATCTTCCCACCACCGCCCCGCCGGAGATCTCCCACGAGAATACCATCCACCTCGCGGCGCTGGACGAGTCAGCATTCACCTTGTCGTTGAGCAGCGACCGCTGCCCGATCATCGGGATCGTCCCGGATCAGATCATAACCCGGCACGAAAGGCGGAATGTACGGCGACATAACGGTCACTGGTCCTTCGATGCTGACGTTGACGTAGCACTGATCGCGAGCATCGAACGGCATCGAGCAACTCGAAACATTGGTCTTGGGCTGGTCGAGGGATTCCGCTTTCGCGATCACGGAGCGTTTGGATCATCGGTTGCGCATGACTCGCACAATCTGATCATTGCCGGCACCAACCCTCGAGATATGCTTGCCTGTGCCCGAGCGATGGAAGAGACCGGCGGCGGGTTTGTGGTATCTGCGGGTGGAGCAATCTCGGCGCAGTTACCGCTTCCGGTCGCCGGGCTGATGTCGGCTGAGAGTGCTGAGGAAGTGTGCCGGCAACTGCGGCAGGTACGTGAGGCTGCGCGCGCGCTGGGCTGCACCCTCATCCGTCCCTTCGGCACGCTCTCGTTCCTGGCCCTCTCGGTTATTCCTGCGCTCCGTATTACCGATCAAGGGCTGTTTGACGTCGTGAATCAGGAGTTCATCACGTGGCGCTGAGGACCTGACCCCAGCGGCGATTGTATCGAGGCTGCTGACTACACAGCCATCACCTGGCCAACACGCTGCACGAATTGGTTGACTCTCTCGAAGATCGCCTCACAACCATCACCCCGGACAATCACGTGCCGATCGAAGGGCAGTTCCAAAAACACCTTGTTCTTGGAGCCGAGTCGAGCCACCAACGCTTTCGCGCCGTCAGGCCCGACAAGCGGATCAGCATCTGCCTGGATGATCAATGCCGGTGCGGTAACCGCAGAGAGACTCTTGCGGCACGCATTCATCGCGCGTCGAACTTCCCTGATGCCGGTGAGGTAATCCAGCTCGTAGTTGATGTCGGGGCTTTCGGTGTCGCTATTGGATCGGTGGAAGTGCCCGTTGCTGAGGCCGAGCTTCCTCATTGCACCATTCCACCGAACGATGGCCGGCACGAGCGGCGCTCGGCGATCGCGCAATCGCATCGGTGCGTTGATGCTGAATACGCCGTCGATCTCTCCAGCGTGCCGAGCGGCCAGCATTAGCGCGAGAGTTCCTCCGAGTGAGAATCCGCCGACGATAATTTCCTGGCAATGCTGGCGAATCACCGCATAGCCCCGCGTTAGGGAGTCCATCCAGTCCTGCCAGCTCACGTCAGTGAGTTGCTTGGGCGCTGTTCCATGGCCGGGGAGTCGTACGCCGTAGACACTGCATCCCTGGTGATGAAGGTACTCGGCCAGCGGGCGAACCTGTTCCGGGCACGCCAGGTAGCCGTGTGCCAGGACGATGCCGACCTTCCCGTTGTGCGATTCGAGGAAGAACGGTTCGCCGACGTCCTTGGGCTTCGACCCGTTGGGCTCAAACACGGATGCATAATCGCGCTCATAGAGGCGAGCATCACTCTGCCGCAGCGCCAGAGACGTGCGCATCATCAACTGCGAGCTTGAGAGATTGACATAGCGATTGAGTGCTTCGACTGCGGGCTTGATCGGCTCCAACTCGTTGGCAATCACTTGGGTCATGTTCTTCAGCCGAATCTTGTGGAACTCATGGGGCTGGTCCAGAGCCGTGCGATTGACCACGTAGCAGCCGTCTTGGATCCGCAGGATTCCCTCGTTGCACGCCAGGCGGACGGCGCTCTCCCACGGGCCGAACGGCTCAGCGCTGACCAGCGACGTAATCCCGTCCAGAACCGACCGATGCAGCCGCACGGCGTCGCAATCAGTGAGCTGAGTAGCTGCGAGATACAGTGCCCTGCGCAGGTCTTCGACGACGATTCGGTCGCCTTGGAACGCCCGAAGCGCGTAACAAAAGAGGTGATCGAAATTGATTTCGGTATTGTGGTAGATGGACCGCATACAGGCTTCGGTAAGCCGCTTCGCCTGTTGGCGAAGAAGGAAATCAGTCCGATTCGCTTCGGAGAACATGCCGATGACCCGTCGGGCCAGCGCGGTGACCTTGTCGAGGTAATCGGCCGCCTCGATCGGCTCGCCGAAGTGGATGCAGATTTCCGAGCCGGCCAGCAGAATGCTGCCTTCGACTTGAAGTTCCTCGTCGAGGCGCGGGTCCAGCTCCCCGACCAGCAACTTCGCGAGACGGTTGATGAGATTCCGACTGGGGCGCATCGGGTAGAAGGTGAGCGTCACCGGCACCACGACGACGCCGGCCTGGCGGACCTCATCGGTCCCGTTGAGCCCGTAGGAGTCTTCGTAGTACTCAATTCGGCGCAGGTCATCCTCCTCGCAAGCCTTCAGGTACCGGTGCTTGCACATCTGGGCCTTCAGCGCGAGCATCGCAGCGCCGGTGTGCGGCGGACCGTGACGATCCGGGTTATTCAGCCGCAGACGGCCTTTGTGAACCATCTTCTTGTTCTTGATGAGGCCTCCTTCGGGGTAAATGACCCAGTCGTGCCGGCCGGTCATCAACTCGCGGATGATCGTTCGATTTCGGCGCGCATCTCGCGTGGACATGCCGCCGAGCGCCTTGAAGTATTTTCCGAACAACCCCTTGAAAACACTGTGCGTGCCAAGGCTGCGGACCTGGCGGCCGGCATGTTGGAAGATGACGTACGGAATGAGAAAGGTTTCGATGCGGGTGAAGTGATTGGCAACGAACAGCGTCGGCCGATCGACAAGGTTCTCCACGCCGGTCACTCGCAGTCTCACGCCGAGCATCGTCTTCAGGGCGCTCAGGCATGCGCAGGTAGTCTTGTATGCTGTCAAACCCATCACGAGCGCTCTGCGACCGTGTTCAATCCGTCGTGCTCATACTGTGCATTTGGAGCGACGAATTTCAATGAGGGGTCTGGCTGCTGTGGTGAGATGACGCCCTGCTCCATCCACTGAAACTCTCCGCTCAGGACCTGGGCAGCCAATGCAGTAGCAGATCGCTGATTCCCCCAACGGATCGCCTGAAAGTGCTGCTCAATTCGACGCCTTGCCTGCAAGCAAAAGAGCTCGGCCAGTTGCAACGGATCACCCGGGGGATGTTCTTGTGAGGCGAGAGATCGTGCATACCCACACGTTGCGGCCATCGCAAACAGTTCGGTGCCAACATCCATGAGATGTCCAAGCAAGACCTGGCGGCGCTCAAGCTTCTGCCGATGGCGTGCCATCGCACCGAACATCGCCGCTGCCAACTTGTGCGAGGCACGGTCGATGTATCTGTAGTGACTCCGGAGGCGGCCCATCGACCGGTACCGCTTCGGCCAGACGCTTCCGAAGAGCTGCGCTGGATACCACCGTACATAGAAGCGAACAAGCCGGCCGGCCGCCTTGAGCTTGCGCTTCAGCGGGATACCATCGCGGAGCAGGTCGGCGGCAAGCTTCAGATGCGGATCCAGCGCCTCGCGCGCCAGGTACAGGCGCATGATCTCAGAGGTCCCCTCGATAATTGTGTTGATGCGACAATCCCGCATCATGCGCTCGACGGGATACGCCGCTTCTCCACGGGCTCGCAACGACGCGGCTCGCTCATAGCCACGACCGCCGCGCAACTGCATCGTTTGGTCAACGATCTCCCAGGTCGCCTCGGTGCAGAAGAGCTTGGCCATCGCCGCCTCGATGCGGATGTCCAAACCCCGGTCCACCCAGTGCGAGGTGAGCCAAGTCACAGCCTCGATCGCAAACGTCGTGCAGGCGATGAAGGCGATCTTCTGACTGCCGGCTTCGTGCCGGCCGATCGGCAAGCCCCATTGAACGCGATCATTGCCCCACTGCCGCACGATCGAGAGGCATTGTTTGCCGATACCAGCGCAGGCGGCGGGAAGGGTGAGCCGGCCGGTGTTGAGCGTCTTCAGCGCCAGCTTCAACCCGAGGCCCTCGCCCCAGATCACGTTCTCGGCGGGCACCTTGACGTTGTCAAACCGAATCAAGCCGTTCTGGATCCCCCGCAGGCCCATGAAGTCGCAGCGGTGAGTCACTTCCACGCCGGGGCTGTCCGCCTCGACGATGAAGGCGGTGATCTGCGGACACGCTCTGCCTCGAGACACCTTCGGCGCGGTTTGGGCCATCACGACGATCAACTGTGCAATCGGGCCGTTCGTGGTCCACAGCTTGACGCCGTTGAGGATGTAATGAGCCCCATCATCGCTGAGCTTTGCGGTCGTGGTCATGCGTGCCGGGTCGGAGCCGACCTCCGCCTCGGTCAGGGCGAACGCAGACAGCTCACCCCCAGCGATGCGTCGCAGGTACTTGGCCTTCTGCGCTTCGGTGCCGAACATCTTCAACGGCTGCGGCACGCCGATCGATTGATGCGCGGACACGAGCACGGCGGTTGAGCCGCAATAGGAGGCAATTGCCATGATCACTCGGTTGTAATTGACCTGCGAGAAGCCGAGCCCGCCGTACTCCTGGGGCACCTTCATGCGAAAGACGCCCAGGCGCTTGAGACCTTCGATCACCTCTTGGGGGATGGTCCGCGTTTCATCGACTTCGTCAGGATCGAGGTGGTCGGTGAGGAACACCGAAACCGCTCGCACCATCTCATCGCCGATGCGTCGGTCCGAGTCCGACTGCTTGGGAAACGGTGTCAGCATCGCGGGATCGAAACGTCCCAGACAGAGCTGAGCCGCGAAACCACCCTTGCCATCACCCTGGTCGCGCGCCGACTCGACCACCTCCATCGCGGCACGTTGGCCCCGGTTCATACCAGCAGTGCCAATGAGCAACTGTTCTTCGTGGCCGGCTGCTGCTTCTTTCGCTAGTTCGAGTGCTTTGTGCGACATGATCATTCGTCCTTGTTATGCCGCGTGATCTTGATAGAAGTGGCCTCCGTTGCCGGCGATCTTTTCAATCAGAGGAGCCGGTTTGAAACGATCACCAAAGGTCGCCGCGAACTCGCTGAGGCGCCGCATAATCTCATCGATGCCGCGCTGATCCGCGTAACGCAATAAACCGCCGCGGAAGGGCGCGAATCCGGTGCCCATGACCATCGCCAGATCCAGCGCTTCGGGGTCATCCACAACGCCCTCTTCGATGCATCTCGCCGCTTCATTGACCATGATGAGTATGGCTCGATCGACGATCTCGTCGTCGGTCAACTCGCGAGCGGGAACGCCCTCCTGGTTGCGGACCTGCTCGACGAGCCGGGCAACCTCTCGGTTCGGCTTCTTCTGCCCGTTTCGATACAGATAGAACCCGGCCCCGGTCTTCCTGCCCAAGGTGTCAACCGATGCGGCGACGGCGCTGAGCGCGCCCGGCACATGCATCCGCGACCCATAAGCGGACTCAAGCACTTTCGCCACCTTGCAGCCGACGTCGAGGCCGACTTCATCAACCAGTGTGATCGGCCCCATGGGCATACCAAAGTCCTCCAGCAGCCGATCGATCCGTTGTGCCTCAACACCCTCCTCGAACATCCACGCCGACTCGATGAGATATGGCAGCAGGATGCGGTTGACCAGGAACCCCGCACACTCGCCGACGACGATCGGCGTCTTCCCCAATCGCCTGACCAACTCCACCGCAGCGATAAGCGTATCTTGCGAAGTCTTGCGGGACGCGATCACCTCAACCAATGTCATGCGGTTGACTGGATTGAAAAAGTGCAGCCCGACGAAGCGCGTCGGCCGCTTCAGCGCGCCGGCCAATTCCCGAAGCGACAGCGACGACGTGTTGGTGCAGATGATGGTGTCACTGCGCACGTGCTTCTCGATCTCGGCGAGGACCCGTTTCTTGATTTCCAAGTCCTCTGCGACCGCCTCTACGACCACATCCGCACCGGCAAATCCGGTGTAGTCAATCGTGGGGGAAATGCGGTGCATGGCAAGGTTCATTTCGCCCGCGGTCATCTTTCGGCG
>JAPUKX010000276.1 GCA_027295435.1 Planctomycetota bacterium
TCAACCAACAGATCATGGACCGCGTGAATCGTTCGGGCAAGTTGTTTCTCACCCACACCCGGCTCGATGACAAGCTGACCCTGCGCTTCTGCGTCGGCCAGACGAACACCCAGCGCCGCCACGTCGAGCAAGCGTGGGCGTGCATTCGCCAGATCACTGCTGCCCCGGCCTAGCGATTGATCGTCAAGTCCATCAGGTGCCTGGGCGGCGCACGCGAACGATCAGCCAGTCCTCCCATTCGGCGTCGATGCCGGCATCGTTCAATTGGGCGGGGATCGAAAAGGCAATGGCCTCGCCGAGCCTGACCGTGGTGGCCGCGGAGACGGTCCGCATGCTGCGCGTGGTCTGGTCGATCGTGCTGTCCGCCGAACCGGCGCCAAGCGAGACTTCGCGCTCGGAGATTTCCGTGTTGGGCACCCAGGCCATTTGCACATCGACGGTGACCTCGTCGGAAATGGGAGACAGCAGTGGCAGGACAATAAGCTCTAGTCCGGACGTCGAGGTCGCCGTCTTCGGTGCGAAGGCATTGACGCTCTGCCCAACCGTTGCGGTCATGCCCGAGAGCACATCGCGCTGGGTCAGGGCGCTGAACCACAGCCGGCTGCCGTTGAACCCGCTGATCGTACCGCGGAAGAGCACACCCTCAGATTTCGGCGATAGCGCAAGTTGTGCCGCCTCCTCAGCGGTGAGTCGTGGAAACCGATCGCCGATCTGTTGGCGTAGCTCCGCCGCCCGGTCCGCACGCAGCCGGATGACCGCCACGTCCGCATCCAGCGGCTCGGGCCGGGTGGCTCGCAGCATGGAGAGCAACCTGGCGATCTGCTGATGCACACCAAGCGTGTGCCGTATGAGCAGTGTGGTTTCGAAGACATGCACCGAGCCGGTTCCGCCGCCGAGGTCGGCCCACGAATCCGGGTCGATGTGCGCAGTGATCATGTCGATGATCTGCTGAATCCGTTCCAACACGCTGAGGTGGTCTGGCTCCTCACCGGGGTCGCCAAACATTGCTCCACCGGAGCCGCCTCCTCCACCAAAGCCACTGCCAGCTTGCTTGCGCTGCTCGCCGCCGATGAACTCCCGGCCGGTCAACTCCAAGCCAAGCACCGGTGTGTTGGCGAACCGCCGAATGGCGTAGCCGCTCTCGATCAGATCGGTGACGTCGTAGGAGCGCAGGACCGTCTGCTCCCGCAGGGCTCCGCCCAGCGAAATGACGAGAACGCCGTCCTCGACGAGGTAGGTCAACGGATCCTTCGGATCGCTGACCTCACGCAGGATGATCTTCAGCATCGTGGCCAGCGGCATCTGCCTGAGGCGAATCTCGATGCGCTGATCCCGACGAACTCCGACCTTCTCCAGTGCCGTCCATGAGACATGGATGTTCAGATTGAATCGCTCGCGCAGATCATCGACGACGCGATCGAAGTCTACACGGTCGTACGCCGCATCGACCAGCGTACTCTCCAGCATGTTCATGAGCGCTTCATCGACCGTGGCCGGTGCTGCGCCTTCGCCTGCAGCACCCTGGGGCTGGCCACAAACCGGCCCCGCACACAACAGGGCGATCACCATTGTGATACCATAGACACCGCGCACTGATAGCTGCATCATCATTGGTCTCCCAGAGCTCGTTGTTGCCGAACCGTTCCGGGCAGGGCGTATAGGTTCCGTGGTTCTGTACGGAGGGATCGGTTCGCAGGTTGCCTTGTTGTCGATGGGCCGCCGGCTCCTGGAGGATGCTTTGGAAAAGAACGTCGCCGCGACGTGAGGTGACTACATGCGCAACGTCAAAGCAGGTGGTGGTTGGCCGGCGATCTGGTATGCGCTGGGCAAAGCCCGGCAATCAGGGGGGCTGTGGCGCATGTACAAGGCGCTGCGGTCCAAGAACACTTGCAAGACCTGCGCGCTGGGCATGGGGGGGCAGCTCGGCGGAATGGTCAACGAAGCCGGGCGCTTCCCGGAGGTCTGTAAGAAGTCGATCCAGGCCATGGCCGCCGACATGCAGGGTCGCATCCAGCCGCACTTCTTCGATGACTTCAGCCTTGAACAGTTGCGGGGCCTCTCATCACGCGAACTCGAAGCGGCCGGCCGATTGCCCGAGCCGCTGTACGCCGGGCCGCTCGACAATCACTACCGCTGCATCACCTGGGACGATGCGCTGGACCGCATCGCCGCGAAACTCAAGAAGACGGCGCCGGCGGAAACGTTCTTCTACTTCAGCGGCCGGTCGTCGAACGAAGCGGGGTTCTTGCTGCAACTGTTCGCCCGGCTCTACGGCACCAACAACATCAACAACTGTTCGTTCTTCTGCCACCAGGCCTCAGGCGTCGGATTGACGACCGTCACCGGCTCCGGCACCGCGACGGTTGCGCTCGATGACATCCAACGCTGCGACCTGCTGTTCCTGATCGGGGCGAACCCCGCATCGAACCATCCCCGGCTGATGCGGACGATCGTCGAGCATCGTCGCCGCGGCGGGAAGGTCATCGTCGTCAACCCGCTGCGCGAGATCGGTCTAGTGCGGTTCAAGGTGCCGTCCGACGTTCGCAGCTTGCTGTTAGGCTCGAAGATCGCAGACGTGTACGTTCAGCCGCACATCGGCGGCGACATTGCGTTCCTCGCCGCCGTGGCCAAGGCCGTGATCGAGCGCGGCGCGGTGGATGAGCAGTTCGTGACCAACCACACCGACGGCTGGGACGCGTTCCAAGGGCACATCGAGTCGCTGGGGTGGGAAGAGCTTGTCAAGCGCTGCGGCGTTGGGCGCGAAACGATCGACCACGTCGCGGAGATCTATGCCGCCTCGCATAGGACCATCTTCTGCTGGGCGATGGGGATCACCCATCACGAGCACGGTGTTGGGAACGTGCAGATGATCGCGAACCTGGCCATGACGCGCGGGATGCTCGGCCGGACCGGTTGCGGGCTGCTGCCGTTGCGCGGGCACTCCAACGTGCAGGGCATGGGCTCGATGGGGGTGGTGCCGAAGCTCAAGCAAGCGGTCTTCGAGCGGTTGGAAAGCGCCTTCGGCGTGAAGCTGCCGACCGAAGTCGGGCTCGACACCCTCGGTAGCATTGGACGGGCCGACGAGGGCAAGGTTCGTTTCGCGTCCTGCCTGGGCGGGAACCTGTACGGGTCGAACCCGGATTCGGCCTTCGCTGCCCGTGCCATGAGCAAGATCGACATGGTGGCGTACATGTCCACGACGCTGAATACCGGCCATGCGCACGGCCGTGGGCGCGAAACGATCATCCTGCCCGTGCTTGCGCGAGACGAGGAGCCTCAGGCCACCACTCAGGAGTCGATGTTCAACTACGTGCGGCTCAGCGACGGCGGCACCCCGCGCCACGTTGGCCCGCGCAGCGAAGTGCAAGTCATCGCCGACCTCGCTCAGCGCGTGCTCGGTGATTCCACGCCGATCGACTGGGAATCCATGCGCCGCCACGGCCGGATCCGCGAGGCGATCGCCGAAATCATCCCCGGTTACGAGAAGATCGGCGCTATCGACCAAACCAGGCAGGAGTTTCAGATCGACGGTCGAACGTTGCACGAGCCGAAGTTCCCCACCGACACCGGCCGGGCGAAGTTCCACGTGGTCGATCTGCCGGCGCTTGCGGGCACGGACAATGGCGAGCTTCGCCTGATGACGGTGCGCTCCGAGGGGCAATTCAACACGGTGGTGTACGAAGAGCACGACATCTATCGAGGTCAGGATCGGCGGGACGTGGTGATGATGCACCCCGATGACATCGAGCGTTTCGGCTTTGAGGTGAATCAGCGCGTGACCGTCCGCAGCGAGACCGGGGCACTGGCGAATGTGCTCGTGCGCTCAATCGACATCCGCCCGGGCAACGCGGTGATGTACTACCCCGAGGCCAACGCGATCATCCCCAAGCGGGCCGATCCGCGATCGGGCACGCCGGCATTCAAGAACACTGTGGTGAGGATCGAGCCGAGTCCCGCTGATTGGACCGTCCAATAGCCGTCGGCTCGCGGCTATTGAGTTGCGGTGCGCTGAACCAGCACCTCGTACTCCTGCGGCGTGTTGATGTTGGTCAAATGCCTTGACCACGTCTGCGGAGCCTCGATCGCTTCGATCTCAATGGACTGCATCAGATGAGACACGGCGCGCTGACCGGCATCGAGCAGCGCCCGTACCGCACGCAGTACCTCCGTCGAGATTCGCGCAGGCAATGGTTCGGTTCCTGAACGGCCATCAATCCGCAGGACCGTCGCCGCAGCGGACGAAGGCACCGTCAGCGCCTTGAGCAACTTGCTGGTCACCAGCGGCAGATCACAGGGACAGACGAGGTATTGCGTATCCAGGCCGCTGGCCAGCAGTGCCTCAATGCCGCCAAGCGGTCCGTGGCCCGGTCGCAGATCGTCGATATGCTGAAGTGTCGCCAGCGCGTCGGTGCTTCCGACGACAACCACCTGTTGGCACACTTGGGCCATGACATCGGCGACAGCTTCGATCATCGGGCGACCATCGGGCAGCGGCAGCGCGTGCTTCGGCCGGCCCATGCGCCGGCTTCGGCCGCCGGCCAGCACGGCGCCGGTGTGCGGCCACCGCCCGCTTTCAACACTGCTGGGGGATCCCATGATGCACTTCAATCGTCTCGCCTGGACGGATCTCGCCGGTCGTGATGACCCTCGCGTAGCAGCCGCATCGGCCTGCAATGGCACGTTGCAACCGAGGACTGATGGCGTCCAGCACGTAGCACGGCTTACGCACCTTCGTGATCTGTAGCTCCACGCCCTCGTTGAAGTGCAGCCGATCACCGATGTGGAGCGCGTCAACGTTCAATCCGCGAACGGTCAGGTTTTCGCCGGTCGCGCCGGGATAGACGTCGAAGCCCTGGTCGCGGAGGTCGTCAAGAGCCTGGGCATCAATGAGGCTGACCGCCTGCATGGGGGTATTGTGTTTGTCGTGATTATGGCCGTCGCCGACGATCCCGTCGGAGGTGACCTGGGCGACCTCGGTGGGCCGCTTGGGGATACCGCCGGGCGAGATATTCACCGCCACCACCGTTGGAAGTGATCGACTCATGCCGGAAGATGATACGCTGTTTCGCCGGTGGGCTCACCCTGCTGCGAGAACGCTGAATGATGACGCCGAAACGATGATCGACACTCTCCAAGGCAAGAACGCGCTGGTCTGCGGCAGCACGCAGGGCATCGGCCGGGCCTGCGCGATGGAGCTGGCCAGGCTCGGGGCCGGGGTCACCTTGATGGCCCGCAATGAAGCCGGGCTCCAGAAAGTCCGTCAAGAGTTGCCGAGCGACCACGGCCAGTCGCACGGTTCGATCGTCGCTGACTTTTGTGATTGGGAAGTGGTACGCGATAAGGCGAACCGTCACCTTGAGGCGCACGGGCCGATCCACATCCTGCTGAACAACACCGGCGGGCCCGCGGCCGGGGCGGTCTTCGAGGCTCCGCCCGACCAGCTTGTCGCTGCCTTCACCCAACACCTCCTGTGCAACCATGTTCTAGTGCAGACCCTCGCGCCAGGCATGCGCGACGCCAGCTATGGGCGCATCGTCAACATCATCTCCACGTCGGTGATCCAGACGATCAAGGGGCTCGGCGTGTCCAATGTCATCCGCGGCGCGGTGGCGAACTGGGCCCGCACCCTCGCCGGCGAGCTGGGGCCGTTTGGGATCACCGTCAACAATATCTTGCCCGGCTACACCCGCACCGCTCGACTCGACAGCATCATCCAGGGCAGGGCAAATCGCGCCGGCTCGACGGTCCAGGAAATCGAAGGTCAAATGATCGCCAACGTGCCGCTGGGTCGCTTCGCCGCGCCGCAAGAGATCGCTGCGGTAGCTGGTTTTCTCGCCTCGCCCTCGGCAGCCTACAGCAACGGCGTCAACCTGCCCGTCGATGGCGGACGCC
>JAPUKX010000277.1 GCA_027295435.1 Planctomycetota bacterium
GCCACCGATGACACGGTGCTGATCGCCTCCGGCACCAGTTGCCGCCACCAGATCCGCGACGGCGCCGGGCGCGACGCCGTCCACATCGCCCGGGTGCTGGCCACCGCGCTTAAGTGATGACTGCCGGGCGATGGAAAACAATCAGCAGAATATAAAAGGGCATCGGCGCGCCCGGCTCGGGCGTAACGTCGGAGGGTGAGGAAACCCGGCAACGAGCGGACCGGCCGGAACCGGAACCAGGCGGGTGATCTCGCGGTGTGCCGGGCCGCACGTCCGCGGCCGAAAGGGGCGGCCGTGGCGGCCTCGATCAGCGGCAGAGGGGCGGGAGTGCGATCATTGTCCATTGTCGAAACGGCCGGGTAAAAAGGGCGCGCTTTTGTCCGCGTGGTAGGGCGGCTATCTGGGCTAATGCGGTCGTGCGACCGTCATCCCTTGAACCGCTGCTTATAGCCACAAGCAGAAGCCGGACGCGCGCGTCTGCCGGATCCATTTCTACATCTCGGCTCGCTAATTTTGGTCGAGGGGAGGATCATAGATGGGGCCCCTTCCTGCTGGCCCGAGCCCCGCCGCTTTGCCATCTGCGAACCATGCGGAACGTGCATGCCTGGGGTGACATCGCGACAATTGTTAGATTGGCGCGCCGGGCTGCTGTCGCAAACAATCGCCTATCGACGCGCCTTCTCTGCAAAAAAAGCAATAGTCCCCTCTTGACAATTCCTGCAGAGATGTGTATATACACGTTATGGCCAAAACTGATCACATTTCGGCACCCGATAACATGCAGGGCTGCGCCTGTTTCAATCTGCGCGCGGCGGCACGGGCGTTGACCCGGGCCTACGACAAGGCCCTGCGCCCGGTTGGGCTGAAGGTGACACAGTTCACGATCCTGGCCGCGATCAGCCGGGTTGACTTGGCTGTTTCAATCGGGACCTTGGCCAAGACCTTGAGCATGGATCGCACGACTCTGACGCGCAACTTGCGGCCGCTCGAAAAGCAGGGCCTCGTTGAAATCCTGCCCGAGGGCTACCGCCGGGCACGAGGAATGGTCCTGACCGGCAAGGGACGCAAGGCTCTCGAGAGGGCGATTCCCCTGTGGCGGCAGGCTCAAACAGCTACGGTAAATCGGATCGGTGATGATCGCTGGGCGGCGTTTCGACAGGAAATGGCGGCCTTGGTCGGACCGGTGTAATTTTTTTTGGACACAGAAGTGTAATTACACTTCTTAAGGAGAAGCCGATATGTCGATGGGATGGATATCACGACTCGGGGTGACGGCCGTGGTTGCCGGAGGTGTCGCATTTGGTCTCAGCGGCGTTGCGGCGATCACCGCTCCGGACGGCGGCGCGGATACAGCCCATGAGGCGCGCGTGCTGACTGTCGCGACCATGAAGGCCCGCCTGGTTCCCGGCTACGAGGTTCGGCGGAATTTCACCGGACGGGTCGAGGCGAGGAGAGAGAGCCAAGTCGGCTTCGAGCTCGGCGGGCTCGTCACCGCGTTGCTGGCCGAGGAAGGTGACCACCTCGAGGTGGGTCAGGTGATCGCGCGGCTCGACACCGCTCGACTCGAGGTTCAACTGAAACAGCTGCGGGGCCGGCGTGCGGAGGTGCAGGCCAACATCGGGCTTGCCCGGGCGACGCGCATCCGCCAAGAGCGGCTCGCTAAGAAAGGTTACTCCTCGCAACAACGTTACGACGAAGCACGGTTCGGCGAACAAGTGCTGTTCGGACGGCTCCAGCAGGTCGACGCCGAGATCGCTTCGGTCGAGCTCGACATCGAGAAATCCGAGATCAAGGCCCCCTTCGCCGCCATCGTCGGCGAACGCTTCGCCGATGAGGGCATCGTCATCGCCGCTGGCGCTCCCGTGTTTGATCTGCTCGAGCGAACCAACCCCGAGGCCAGGATCGGCGTGGCCGGGGACGCCGTCGACGGGATCGCGGCCGGCCAGCAGTACGCCTTGCTCGTCAGGGGCCGGCGCGTGCCCGCGACGGTCCGCTCGGTCCTGCCGGTGCGCGACCGGGGAACCCGCACTGTCGACGTGCTGCTCACCCTTCACGCACCCCTCAACGGCATTCGTCATGGCGACCTGGCTCGCTTGGAAATCGCCCGGCGACTGGACCAGCCAGGCTTTTGGCTTCCCTTGACGGCGCTCACCGAAAGCTCGCGCGGTCTCTGGGCAGTCTATGTCGCCGTTGGCCTGATAGGGGACAAAAGCGTTCTGGAACGCCGAGAGCTCGAGGTCCTCCACCAGGAGGCCGATCGGGTCTTCGTCCGCGGCACACTTGGCGACAGCGAACACGTCGTCGTCGTCGGCTTGCACCGGCTCGTTCCGGGACAGAGGGTTCGAATCACGGGCGCCGAAGACCTTCTGGCCGCCGCCACGAGGGAGTGAGAGCAATGAACGCAGGGGGCGCTTACGGCATGACGACTCTATTCTTCCGCAACCGGCACCTGCTGGTCCTGTCGATCGTGGTGATCCTGGTCGGCGGCCTGTTGGCCATCGTCTCACTGCCACGGCTCGAAGACCCACGCATCGTCAACCGCAACCCGATCGTCATCACGACGGTGCCCGGCGCGTCGGCCGAACGCGTCGAGACCTTGGTGACCGAAGTCCTCGAGGAAGCGCTCCAGGAGGTGGAGGCCATCAAGGACATCGAGTCCAACTCGCGGTCCGGGGTCTCGATCATCTCGGTCGAGCTCAACGACAGCGTGACGGCGGCCGAGAACAAGGAGATCTTCTCTGAGATCAGGGATCAGATCGGCGCCGCCGTGCCGCTCTTGCCGCCGGAGGCCCGAGCTCCCTTTATCGACGACAAGCGCCATCCAGCCGCCTTCACCCTGATCGTCGCAATCCGCTGGGATCAGAATACGCCCGCGCAGCTCGGGATTTTGAACCGGCTGGCCGAGGACCTGTCCGACCGCATTCGTAATGTCGACGGCACCGAGTTGGTCCGTCTCTATGGCGAGCCCGAGGAGCAGGTCACCGTCACGGTCGATGCTGCGGAGCTTGCGGAGCTGGGCTTGAGCGCCGCAGAGGTGGCAAGCCGGATCGCGGCCGCCGACTCCAAGACTCCGGCTGGCGTGCTGAGGGGTGCTCGTTCGGACGTGTTGATCGAAGTCGAGGGCGAGCTGAACTCGCTGAAGCGTATCGCCGAAATTCCTCTGGCGAGCAAACAGGGCCAAGCGATCCTGCGTATTGGCGACATTGCAGAGGTGAAGAGGAATTGGCGCAGGCCTTTGACTGAGATCGCTCTCGTTGACGGGCAGCGCTCGGTGCTGATCGCCGCGCGGATGGCGAACGGTCAACGCGTCGACGATTGGGCCCATAAAGTCGATGTGGTGGTCGACGACTTTACGATCAATGTCGGGGGCGGGATCGTCATCGACCGCATCTTCGAGCAGGAGAGCTATACGACGAGCCAGCTCACCAATCTGGTCATGAATCTGCTCGCGGGCGCGGCCGTCGTAGTCGGAGTCGTCTTCGTGATGATGGGCTGGCGCCTTGCACTCATCGTCGGCCTAGCGCTGCCACTCGTCGTCTCAATGGTGCTGTTCGGCTTTCAGATTAGCGGCAACGCCATCCACCAGATGTCGATCTACGGCATAATCGTCGCGCTTGGACTGCTGATCGATAACGCGATCGTCATGGCCGACGAGGTGACGAAGAACAAATCGCAAGGCAGGTCCGCGCTGGAAGCCGTGGACGCCGCCGTGCGCCACCTTTTCAGCCCGCTGTTTTCCTCGACCTTGACCTCGGTCCTGGCCTTCGCACCGATCCTCCTGCTGCCCGGCGCTGTTGGCGACTTTGTGGGCACAATAGGTGGCGGCGTGATCATGGCGCTCATCGCCTCGTTCGTGGTCGCGTTGACGATCACGGCGGCACTGTCCGGTATCTTCGCCAAGCCCACGCCTGCCGGTCAGGCGAAGCGGTTCTGGCGGGATGGTCTGGGCGCGCCATGGCTCACCGACCTGTACCGAGGCGGCCTGCGCCTGGGGCTGCGGCTGCCAATGGCAGCGATCCTGCTTGCCCTCTTCTTGCCTGCCAGCGGCTTCATTGCAATGCGGTCCCTCGGCGATGAATTTTTCCCGCCAGTCGATCGCGACATGTTCCAGGTCCAGGTCTGGCTGCCTAGCCATTCCTCCATCGAGAATACGCGGCGCCAGGTGGGCGCGATCGAAGCGGCGATCCGCGAGGTCGAGCAGACGAAGCGGGTTTATTGGCTGGTCGGCGGAAGCTTTCCGACAGTTCACTACAATCTGGTGATGAACAAGGACAATTCGGGCCACTACGCCCATGCGATCGTCACCGCTGAATCGAGCGAAGCCGCCAAGGCGATGATCGACCCTCTGCAAGCGGAGCTCGACCGACGTTTCCCCGAGGCGCAGATCGTGGTCGGCCAATTCGGCCAGGGCCCGCCGGTGGTGGCCGATGTGGAGTACCGCCTCTACGGCCCGAGCATGAGCGTGCTGCAGGACCTTGGTGAGCAGGTTCGGTTGGCCCTCCAATTGCATCCCAAGATCCTGCATACCCAGGCCACCATGCCGCGCGGCGAGCCGAAGTTATGGCTCAAGGCCGACGAAGACGAGGCGCAGCTGGCCGGGTTGACACTGGCGGACATTGCCGGTCAGTTGCAGGCGAACCTGGAAGGCAGCGTCGGCGGCTCGGTGATCGAGAACCTTGAGCAGATGGGGGTGCGCGTCCGCTACCGGGACGCACAGCGCTCGAGTTTGAGCAACATCGCCTCGATGCAGTTCGTCCAGACCGGCGGCGACGATTGGGTGCCGCTCGCTGCGATCGGCGAGATTGCGCTGAGGCCGGAACTCGGCAGCATCACGCGCTTCAACGGCGAACGCACCAATATCATAAAGGGCTACACCAGCAACGACGCTTTGCCCATCGATGTCACCTACGCCGTGCTCGATCGGCTCGAGGCCGAAGGGTTCACGCTGCCGGCCGGCTACCGGATCGAGCTTGGCGGCGTGATGGAGCAGGAATCGGAGGCGAAGGGTAAATTGGTGACCTACGCGCCCATCCTCGTCACCCTGATGATCGCCACGCTGATCCTGGTGTTCCGAAGCATCAAGCTTGCCTTGCTCCTTGGCGCGGTCGCTGGCCTCTCCGTCGGGCTCGGGCTGCTGGCGACCTGGCTGATTCAGTTCCCCGTCAGTTTCAATACCATACTGGGCACGCTCGGGCTGATCGGCCTCGCCTTCAACAACAGCATCGTGGTGCTGGCCGCGATACGGGCGGACCCCGAAGCCAAGGCCGGAGACCGGCAGGCG